>JBMLRS010000258.1:0-4379 GCA_049240905.1 Elsteraceae bacterium | reverse complement strand
CTTGCGGGATTTCGCCGGGTCCTATCAGGCGCAGCTGTCCGGCGGGATGCGCCAGCGCGTCTGCATCGCGCGCACCCTGGTGCTGCGCCCGCGCCTGATCCTGCTGGACGAGCCGTTCGGCGCGCTGGACCAGCAGACCCGCCTGCTGATGGGCGACGAGTTGCTGCGGCTGTGGCGCGAGACCGGGGCGACGATCCTGCTGATCACCCATGCGCTGGACGAGGCGGCGATGCTGTCCGACCGGATCGGCGTGATGTCCGCTCGGCCCGGCCGCTTCCTGGAGCTGATCGACACGCATTGGCCGAAGGACCGCGACAGCCGGCTGGTGTCGGAAGCCGGATTCGGGGCCCTCACCGCGCGGCTGTGGGCGCATCTGCGCGGCGAGTCCCAACGCTCGCTGGCCTCGGGCGCGCCATGAGCCGAGCCGGCTGGATTCGCCTCGCGCTGGTGCTGGGCGTGATCGCCGTTCTTGAGGCGCTCTGCCGCTTCGGCGCGATCAAGCCGCTGACCTTGATTCCGCCCTCCAAGATGGCGGTCGCGCTGTACGGCCTGTTCGCCGACGGCAAGATCCAGCCGGACATTCGCCAGACGCTGGGGAACGTGCTGGCCGCCTTCGTCGCCGCCGGGACCATCGGCTTCGCGTTGGGTCTTGGGCTGCACGCCCTGCCGCGCCTGCGCCGGGCGATCGATCCTCTGCTCGCCAGCTATTACGCCGTGCCGTTCTTCGTGTTCTACCCGCTGTTCATCGTGGTCTTCGGCATGAACGACCTGCCGATCATCGCGATCGGTTTCCTGTTCGCGGTGGTGGCCATCATCGTGAACACGCTGAACGGGCTGGACCGCACGCCGCCGGTGCTGCTGAAGGCGGCGAAGATGCACCGCATGGGGCCGATAAACACGGCTTGGCGCGTCACGCTGCCGGCAGCCGCTCCTTATTTGCTGACCGGCGTGAAGCTGGCGGTCGCCTACAGCTTCATCGGGGTGATCGCGTCGGAGTTCATCATGAGCGGGGCCGGGCTGGGCTACGCCATCGGCTACGCCTTCAACAATTTCGAGACGGCGACGATGTACGCGTTGATGCTGTTCGTGCTGCTGCTGGTGGCCGCCGTGAACGCGGCGCTGCATGTCTATGAGCAGCGCCTGCTGGCGCGGCTGGCGAGGACATGAGCGCCGCCCGCGAGAATCTGGGGCGCCGGCTTGACGGGTTGGGCGTGCTGGTCGCGCTGATCCTGATCTGGCAGCTGCTGCATGAATGGGCCGGCGACGTGGCCCTCACCTCGCCGATGACCACGATCTCCCACGCCTTGACGCTGCTCGACTCCGCCCGCTTCTGGCCGCACGCCTGGGAGAGCCTGCGGGCGCTGGGCCTGGCTCTGGCGATCGCCTCGACGGCCGGTCTCGGCTTGGGGGTCTGGCTGGGCGCGCACAGGCTGTCCGGTCAGGTCGCCGAGCCGTTGCTGATCGCGCTCTATTCGATTCCGAAGGTCACGCTCTACCCGCTGATCCTCCTGGTCTTCGGGTTGGGCCTATCGGCGAAGGTCGCCTTTGGCGCGATCCATGGCGTGATCCCGATCGCGATCTTCACGCTGAACGCGGTGCGCGCGATCAAGCCCGTGCATCTGAAGACCGCGAAGGCCCTGCGCCTGACGCCCTGGCAGGCCTTCGCCCATGTCTGGCTGCCGGCGGCCCTGCCGGAGATCCTGGCCGGTCAGCGGGTCGGGTTTTCGCTGACCCTGCTGGGCGTGCTGATCGGCGAGATGTTCGCCTCTCAGCGCGGCGTCGGCTTTCTGATCATGAACGCGATCGGTCTGAACGACGTGAAGCAGATCATGGCGCTGGTGCTGATGATCGCGGTGGTCTCGGTCGGCGTGAACGTCGCCCTGCTGGCGCTGGACCGGCGGGTCAGGCGGGGCGAGACAGGACGCTAACCCCGGCGGCTGGCGAAGAAGCTGTCGATCGCCAGAGCAAGCCGGTCGGCGAGGCGATCCTGATAGCTGCGCTGATTCAGCAGCTTTTCGTCTTCGACATTGGACAGAAAACCCATCTCGACCAGCACTGAAGGAAACTCCGGGGCGCGGAGCACGGCGAAATTGGCCTGACGATGCGGCTTCACCATCGGCTGGAGCGGCGGGCTCAGCCGGTTGACCACGGTCTGCGCCATCATGGCGGAGTTGGTGGCGGTCTCGCGCGCCATCAGGTCGGCCAGGATGTTCTTCACGGCCTTGGGCTGCGCGCCGAAATTCACGCCGGCGAAGCGATCCGCCGAATTCTCGCGCTTGGCCAGTTGGGCCGCCATCTCGTCAGACGCGTTTTCGTTCAAGGTGTAGACCGAGAACCCGCGCGCCTGCACGTTCGGCGCGGCGTCAGCGTGGAGCGAGATGAAAAGCGTGGAATCCCCGGCGCGCGCCAGATCCACCCGGTCCTCCAGCGCGATGAAGCTGTCGTCCCGGCGGGTCAGGACCACGCGGATCTGGCCGCGCGCCTCCAGCTTGCGCGCGACCTCCAAAGCCACGGCCATGGTGATCTGCTTCTCATGGGTGCCGTTGACGCCGATCGCGCCAGGATCCTTGCCGCCATGGCCGGCGTCGATCGCCACAATGCGACGCGCAGGGGGAAGCAATTGCGGACGCCGCGCGCCCTGCGCGAACGCCAGTCGGCTTGAGGCCACGCCGCCGAAAGCCACAGCGCCCGTGAGCGCCGCATGCCTGATGAAACCGCGCCGATTCATAACTTGGACGAAGACTCCCGAGTCCTAGATAAGCTCATACCGCTAGGGGTTTGAATCTTCTATCCGAATCGGGAGAATCGGTCAATCACTCGTACCGCTGCTGGGTCCAGGGATCGCCGCGCTTGTGATAGCCGCGCGCTTCCCAGTATCCCACCACGGGCTGGTCGGTGAACCAGATCTGCCGCAACCATTTCGGGCTTTTCCAGAAATAGAGGTGCGGGATCACCAGACGCACCGGGCCGCCATGCTCGCGGGTCAGCGGCTTGTCGTCCCAGTGGGTGGCGAGCATCGCGCCCTCGGCCAGGAAATCCTCCACGGTCACGCAGGTGACGTAGGCGTCGTAGGATTTCAGGATCACATGGCGCGCGCCGTCGGCGGCCTGCGCGATCCGCCGGGTGGAGACCCCGCGCCAGAGATTGTCGTAGCGCGACCAGGCGGTGACGCAATGGATGTCCGACGTCGCCTCCATCAGGCCGAGACGGGCGAGATCGTCGTAGCCGTAGCGGCCGGCGCGGGCGACCCGGCCGCCGACGTTCAGGCTCCAGTCGCGCGGATTCAGATTTGGCTGGGATCCGAGATCCAACACCGGGAAGTCGCGCGTTAAGGTTTGTCCCGGCGGCAGGCGGCGCCGTTCGCGGGGCTGCGGGACCAGAAGGCGGCCCGAGCGCGCCCATTCGGTCTTCGCGGCGATGAGTTTGGTTGCGTTCATGCTACCCTCTTCGCGGATATCTTACTAAAGGTTACGAAGTCAGAATTGAGCTGCGGCGTTTTTACGTGATTCTAGCGTTGGTTTCTCAACGACCGTTTTTGTAAACTGCAGCGTCGGGCGCCCGAAGAGCGCCGAACAGGGAGGGAAAAGCAGCATGAAGTCATTCCGTGGTCTCGTCGCGGCTGTCGCGATCGGGCTGTTCGCCGCAGCCCAGCCGGCGACGGCGCAGGACAAGGGCGTGATCGGCATCTCCATGCCGACCAAGGCGTCGGCGCGCTGGATCGCCGACGGCGACAACATGGTGAAGGTGTTCACCGCCAAGGGCTACAAGACCGACCTGCAATACGCCGAGGACGACATCCCGAATCAGCTGGCGCAGATCGAGAACATGATCACCAAGCGCGTGAAGGTGCTGGTGATCGCCGCGATCGACGGCACCACCCTGTCCGGCGCGCTAAAGCAGGCGGCCGACAGCGGGATCAAGATCATCGCCTATGACCGGCTGATCCGCGGCTCCGCGCATGTCGACTATTACGCGACGTTCGACAATTTCCAGGTCGGCGTGCTGCAGGCCAGCTATATCGAGCAGGCGCTGGGGCTGAAGGAGGGAAAAGGCCCGTTCAACATCGAGCTGTTCGGCGGCTCGCCGGACGACAACAACGCCTTCTTCTTCTACGACGGCGCGATGTCCGTGCTGAAGCCCTACATCGATTCCGGCAAGCTGGTGGTGGCCAGCAAGCAGATGGGCATGGACAAGGTGTCCACCCTGCGCTGGGACGGCGCCGTGGCACAGGCGCGCATGGACAACCTGCTGAGCGCCTTCTACACCCAGCGCAAGGTGGACGCGGTGCTGTCGCCCTATGACGGCCTCAGCATCGGCATCATCTCCTCGCTGAAAGGCGTGGGCTATGGCGCGAAGGACCTGAAGATGCCGGTGGTGAC
>JBMLRS010000257.1:0-4260 GCA_049240905.1 Elsteraceae bacterium | reverse complement strand
GTGGAGGTTCCTGCCGCGCAAACCTGCTGCGGGCAGCCCGCCTACAACAGCGGGGAGAAGGCGACCGCGAAACGGGTCGCTGCCCAGGTGATCGAGGCGTTCGAGGGCTACGAGTTCGTGGTCGCTCCGTCCGGATCCTGCGGCGGCATGATCTCGCATCATTATCCCGCGCTGTTCGCCGATGATCCGGCGATGGCCCTGCGCGCCGAGCGGTTGGCCAAGCGCACCTACGAGCTGATCAGCTTCCTGACCGACGTCTGCGGCGTGATCTCCGCCGAGAAGCAGAGCTGGCCGGGCGTGGCGACCTACCACGACAGCTGCTCCGGCCTGCGGGAGCTGGACATCAAGAAGCAGCCGCGGCGCCTGTTGGCCGGAATCGAGGGGCTGACCCTCAAGGAGCTGCCGAACGCCGAGACCTGCTGCGGCTTTGGCGGCACCTTTTGCGTCAAATATCCGGACATCTCCAATCATCTGGTGACGGAGAAGGCGGACGCGATCGAATCGACCGGCGCCGATATGCTGCTCGCCGGGGATATGGGTTGCCTGTTGAACATGGCGGGCAAACTTAAGCGCATGGGCTCAAAGGTGCAGGTTCGGCATGTCGCCGAGGTTCTGGCCGGGCAGCGCGACACGCCGGCGATCGGCGAAGGGGAATAGGGCCATGCTCGCCACCAGTTCGACCTTCAAGGAGAATTCCCGCAAGGCGCTCGACGACGCGCCGCTGCAGCAAGCGCTCGGCAAGATGAAGGTGGGCTTTCAGGAGAAGCGCCGCCTCGCCGTCGAGAAGATGCCGGAGTGGGAGCAGCTGCGCGACGCGGGCAAGGCGATCAAGGATCACACCCTCGCCCATATCGATTTCTATCTTGAGGCGTTTGAATCCAAGGTGATCGCCTCCGGCGGCCATGTGCATTGGGCGCGCACGGCGGCCGAGGCGCGCGACATCATCCTGAAGCTCTGCCAGGACGCTGGCGCCCGCACGGTGACCAAGGGCAAATCCATGATCGCGGAGGAGATCGCCCTCAACGATCATCTCGCCGCCAATGGCGTGGTCCCGATCGAGACCGATCTCGGCGAGTACATCATCCAGCTGCGTGAGGAGCCGCCGAGCCACATCATCGCGCCGGCCGTGCATCTGAACGCCGGCCAGATCGCCGACAGTTTCCGCCAGCATCACTCCCACCTCGACCCCAAGCGCGACCTGACCGAGCACCGCGCGCTGCTCGAGGAGGCGCGCTCGGAGCTGCGCAACAAGTTCATCGACGCCGACGTCGGCATCACCGGCGCGAACTTCCTGATCGCTGAGACCGGCACCACGGTCATCGTCACCAACGAGGGCAACGGCGATCTGACCCAGCTGCTGCCCAAGACCCACATCGTTCTGGCCAGCCTGGAGAAGGTGGTGCCGACCCTGGCGGACGCCACCAGCATTCTGCGGCTGCTGGCGCGCTCCGCCACCGGGCAGGAATTCTCGACATACACAACCTTCTCCACCGGTCCGCGCCGGCCGGGCGACAAGGACGGACCGGAGAATTTCCATGTGGTGCTGCTGGACAATGGCCGCTCCGCCATGCTCGGCACCGAATTCCAGGACATGCTGCGCTGCATCCGCTGCTCCGCCTGCATGAACCATTGCCCGGTCTACGCCACGGTCGGCGGGCACGCCTATGGCTGGGTCTATCCCGGCCCGATGGGCGCGGTGCTGACCCCCACCCTGATCGGGATCGAACAGGGCGGTCATCTGCCCAACGCCTCCACCTTCTGCGGCAAATGCGAAAGCGTCTGCCCGATGAAGATTCCGCTGCCGAAGATGATGCGGCATTGGCGCGAAACCCAGGTCGACAAGGGCCTGACCACCCCCGCCGCGCGCTACGGCATCGCGCTGTGGGCCTTCTTCGCGGAGCGGCCGAAGCTCTATCAATTCGCAACCGGCCTCGCCGCCAAGGCGCTGAAGCTGGCGTCCGGCCGCAAGGGCCGCTTCGCCTCCCTGCCGCTCGCCGGCGGTTGGACGGCTGGGCGCGACATGCCCGCGCCGCAAGGAAAGACTTTCCAGCAGATGTGGGCGGAGAGGGCCGGCAAATGAGCGGCTCCGCGCGCGATCAGATCCTGGGCGCAGTGCGCGCCTCGCTGGGCCGCGGCCCGGTGGACGCGGCGACCGCGGCGGGCCTCAGCGCCCGGCTGACGGCCGGAACCCGTCATCTCCAGCCCAAGCGGGTCGATCGCGACCATGCCGCTTTGGTGGAGCTGTTCGTGGAGATGGCGCAAGGCGTGGCCGTCACCGTCGATCGACTATCCTCCGCAGCGGACGCGCCGGCGGCGATCGCGGCCTTTCTGGCGCAGCGCAATCTGCCATCCTCCGTGGTCGCCTCGCCCGCCTTGAGCGATCTGCCCTGGGCGGACCGGCCGACCCTGTCCGTGCGGTTCGACAAGGCGCGCGGCGACGATCTGGTTTCCGTCACTCCCGCCTTCGCCGCCGTGGCGGAGACCGGCACCTTGATCCTGCCGTCGGGTCCGGACACCCCCTCCACCCTGAACTTCCTGCCGGACATGCATATCGTCCTGCTCAAGACGAAGGATGTCGTCGGCCCCTATGAGGAAGCCTGGGAGCGGCTGCGCGCCGGCGGCAAACCGATGCCGCGCACGGTGAATTTCGTGACCGGCCCCTCGCGCACTGGCGATATCGAGCAGACGATCTATCTGGGCGCGCATGGTCCGCGCCAACTCCACATCCTGCTCGTCGACGAAGCTTAAGCAAGGAGACCGCCGGTGACGTCCCGGCGGCTCGCGCCTGAAGATCTTTATCTTTGGCGGCTGGTGACGCAGAGCGTCGCCAAGTTGCGGCCGGACGCGCCGCCGCCTCCTGCTCCAAAACCCGCGCAGCCGGAGCCGCCTCCCGCGGTGACGCCGGCAAAAGCGAAGAAGGGGCGGATTCCCACCTCGCCGCCGCCGCCGCCTCGCAAGTCGGAGCCGAAAGCTCTGGCGGTCGGCAATGTCGCGGATATGGATCGCTCCACCGCCGACAAGCTGCGCCGGGGCCGTTTGGAGATCGAGGGGCGGTTGGATCTGCATGGCATGAGCGCGGCTCAGGCGCAGGCCGCCGTCGGGCGCTTCATCGCGGCCAGCCACCACCTGGGCCGCCGCTGCGTGCTGATCATCACGGGGAAGGGGATGCGCAGCCGCGCCGCGGCGCCCTGGCTGCGCGCGGAAGAGGGCGAAGATGGCGTTCTGCGCAGCGGCTTGCCGCGCTGGTTGAACGAGCCGGCGCTGCGGCCGATGGTGCTGGCGGTGACGCCGGCCCAGCCCCAGCATGGCGGTCAAGGCGCGGTCTATGTCATGTTGAAGCGGCGGCGGACGGCCGGCGACTAGGAGCAAGATCCGCTTATCTCGAAGCTGATCTTGCTCAGACCATTATGAAAAACAGCTCGTTTTCTGGGCTCCGCGATTCAGGCTATGCTGAAAACGCGCGAAAGCGGCGTCAGCTCTGCTGATTCAACACGCCGCCCTTCCGGGACTTCAACAGCGCGTCATATTTGTCCAGCGCCTTGGTCATGGCGTCGGGCAAGGCGGACGGCGGCAAGCCGGGCACGCCCAGCGGGGCGGAGCTGACCGGCGGCATTCTCGTATTGCCGGCGCCGGACATCGGCATGCCAGGCGTCATGTCGGTCTGGTTCAGACCGGGCGTCAGCAATTGCGCGGGCGAAACGCTGCGGTCGGGTCGCGGCGCTTCGGAACGAACGGTGAGCGGCGCCATCGGGGCCAGTTCCCGCGAGCGGGTCAGATCGGCGCGCGCGGTCGGGATTGGCTGACGGGGTTGGATGTTGTTGGTGCGCGCCGGCACGGGGAATTCCCGGCCGCCGGGGGAGAGGGCGAAGCCGCTTGGCTTGGCGTCCGCCGCTGAGGCCGCGGGAGGCGCCGCTGCGGCGGGCGCGAAGGATACAGGCAGCGCAGGTTTCGCCGGCTCAGCCGTCGCTTCCGCAGAGACGGCGGTCGTAGCGCTTGGCGCCGATGGAAGAATGCGCGCTTCCGCAGGTGCCGCTTGGGCGATCGGCCTCGGCGGCGCCATCACGCGCGGCGCTGAGACAGGCAGCGGCGCAGGCGGCGGCGCGCCGGTCTGGACTTGGGCGACCGCTGCGCCAGCGGCGGTGGCGGCGGCGGTGGCTGGGGCGGCGATGGGAGTCGCCTGCGCGGGCAGGGTCGTGTCCGACGTGACTGCGCCCGGGGTCGCGGCGAGCGTGGCCGAAGGGGTCGCCGTTCCGCCCAGCG
>JBMLRS010000256.1:0-1480 GCA_049240905.1 Elsteraceae bacterium | reverse complement strand
CGCCCGCAAGCGGCGGAGCAGATCCAGCTCCGACTGAAAATCCACGTAATGCGGCAGCTTCAGATGCTGCACGAAGCCGGACGCCTCGACATTGTCGGCGTGCGACAGCACGAATTCCTCATCCTGAGTCGGGCTTTCCGCCGTTTCGCCCAGCTCGCCCGTGCGCAGCGCGCGATCGACCAGCGCCATCGCCATGGCCTTGCGCTCATTCTCCCCGAAGGCCAGGCCATAACCGCGGGTGAATTGCGGCGGGTTGTGCTCGTCCCCGGCGAACTGGTTGACCATCTGGCATTCGGTCACGCCGATCTCGCCGATGGTGATCGGGAAGCCCAACTCCTCGGGCATGATCTCCACTTCGACCAACCCCATGCGGATCTCCGCCGCGAAGGGGTGGGTGCGGCCATAGCCGCGCTGGGTGGCGTAGCCCATCGCCAGCAGCCAGCCTTCGTCGCCGCGCGCCAACGCCTGCAAGCGCGCCGCCCGGTTCATGGGATAGGCCGGCGGCTCGCGCGTCAGATCCGGGATCGGCGCATCCTCTTGCGCCGGGTTCGGCTCGATCAGCCCCTCGTCGCCCAGGAAATCCGTGACGCGCGGCATCACCGCCTCCGCGCCGTCGCGCGCCTCAAGACCCGCTGGATCGCGCCCTTCGGCCGCCAGGGTGAAATCCAGCAGACGATGCGAATAATCGAAGGTCGGCCCCAGCAGCTGGCCGCCTGGCACATCCTTGAAGGTGGCGGAGATGCGGCGGGTCAGCTGCATCTGAGCGGTGTCGATCGGCAGGCTGGCGCCCAGGCGCGGCAGGGTGGTGCGATAGGCCCGCAGCAGGAAGATCGCCTCCACCAGATCGCCGCGCGCCTGCTTCACCGCCAGCGCCGCGAGGCCACGGTCATGCACCCCGCCCTCCGCCATCACGCGGTCGACCGCGAGGCTCAATTGCTGATCGATCTGATCGACCGACAGCTCCGGAATCTCCCGGTCGCCGCGTCTTGCGTGATCGACCAGCGCGTGGGAGGCCGCGATCGCGTTCTCCCCGCCTTTGACGGCGACATACATCAGGCGATCCTTATGCGGCGCGGCAGACCGGCGACCCGGTCCCCGCAAGTGAAGATCACGTCGACGCCCCGAGGGAAGATCGCGCCATTGGCCGACCATTGCTCCCGAAAGCCAGCGGGCAAGCCCTCGACCGACAGCAGGCTTTCGGTCTCGATCCCGGGCCCGTTCAAGCGCCAGCCCGACCCTTCGGTCAGCGACGCGACCTCAATCACCACCGTCGCGGAGCGGTCGGGATAATCGTCATCCCCCAGATTCATGGCCGACAGCGGCGGCGTCTCATGCCCGCTGGCGCAGAGCACGAAAGAAGCCCGCGCGATTTCCTCCACCAGCGGCGCGCCGCAGTGGAAGCGCAGCCAGGCGGAAGCGCCGCTCGCCTTGCCGTCGCGCCAGATCGGCGTGTCCGCGTCCATCAGCGTGAGCGCGACCG
>JBMLRS010000255.1:2399-5626 GCA_049240905.1 Elsteraceae bacterium | reverse complement strand
CGAACCGAGCGGTTCATCCCCTCCGCCGTTCAATCTCAAGATCGATCCTGGCGGCGAGCGCGTCCGTCACAGGCGTCATGGGCAGACGCAGCTCCGGGCTGTCGATCAGCCCAACGCGCCAGAGCCAATGCTTGATCGGCGCCGGGCTCGGCTCAGCGAAGAGCAACCTGGGCAAATCGGCGACAAAGCGCCAATCCGCCAGCGCCCCCGCTTGATCGCCAGCCAGCAGCTTGTCGCGTATCCCGGCGAAGGCGCGCGGGGCGACATGCGCGGACGCTGTGATCCCACCATCCGCGCCCAAGGCCAGCGCGTTGTAATAGCCAGCGTCCTCGCCGGTCAGCACGGAGAACCCTGGCGGGCGGAAGCGCAGCAGATCAAAGGACTGCGCGGGATCCACCGCACAATCCTTCAAGCCCACGATGTTGGCATGCTCCGCCAGCCGCAGCGTCGTCTCCGCATTGAGGTTGACGCCCGTCCGGTAGGGGATGTTGTAGATGATGATCGGCCGGTCAGTGCTGGCGGCCAGCGCAGTGAAATGCTGGAACATCCCCTCCTGCGAGGGCCGGGTGTAGCAGGGGCAGGAAATCAAATGCCCGTCGATCGGCCAGTCGGCGGTCCGATCCAGAGCCTTGATCAGCTTGCGCGTGTCGCTGCCGGAAAGCCCCAGATAGATCGGCAGGCTAAGACCCGCCGCAGCAAGCGTCTCAGTCGCAATGGCGACGAGCCGTTCGATCTCCTCCTCTTCCAGGCCCAATTCTTCGCCGGTCGTCGCGGCGAGGATCAGGCCGTCGATCGGTTCGCCCGCATAATGCGCGACCAGCCGGCTCAGCGAGGCTTCGTCGAGCATGCCGTCGCGAAACGGCGTGACCAGGGGCAGCCACAGGCCCTGCAAGGGGGATTGATTATTTCTCATTGTCTTCTGTCTCCGTAGGGGCCGGAGACAGGGCGCAAGCGTCAAACCCCGTCCGAACCGGCGGGGTTTGTTTGATCTCGACGCTTGCTAGAAGTCGCGCACCATGACCAAAAGCCCCAGATCGGAGCCTTTTTTGGACTGAACAAGCGGGGCGCGGCGAATAGTCATGGGGTTTTCCTAGACAGTGCGGACGGAGGCGTCAAGCAAGGTCCTCACGCCGGCTTCAAGTCATAGAACTGGGCGAAGCCGGAGCGCAGCCCCGTCAGGCCGCGATAGGCGGTCTTCTCGTAATAGGCGCCCAGCGGGATGTAGGGCACATCCGTGAAGAACTGCTTTTGGATCTCCGCGCAGATCGTCTTCTGAGCCTCGAGGTCTCGCGCCGCGAACCACTCCGCGCGCAGTTCCTCAAGCCGCGGCGACTTCGGCCAGCCGAACCAGGCCTGCTCCCCGTTCCCGCGGATTCCCAGTTGGCTGGCGGGGTCGAAATTGTTCGTGCCATTCAGGAAGGTGACGAAGATGCTCCAGCCGCCCTTGTCGATCGGCTGCTTGCTCGCCCGGCGCTGCACGACGGTGCCCCAATCGGTCGAGATCAGATCAACGTTCATGCCCGCCTTCTTCAGCGCGTCCGCCGCCACCAACGCCAAGGCGTGGGTCGTGGGGTAATCGGTCGGATCAAGCAGCACCACCCGCTCGCCTTTGTATCCTGCGTCCGCCAACGCGCGTTTGACCGCCGCGAAGTCGCGCTTGCCGACCAGGGCTTCGGTCCCGGCCTTGGTCGCGAGCGGAGTGTCCGGGCTGAACACGCCGACATGGTCTTTCCAGAGCGAGCGCTCGTCCCCGGCGATCGCGGTCATGAACTCGGTCTGGTCGATCGCGCCGAGCAGCGCGCGACGAATCGCCGGGTTGTCGAAAGGCGGATGCAGCGTGTTGAAGCGCAGGCAGCCGATGCCGCCGGCAGGGTCCAGCGCGTCGATCCTGACGCTCGATCTGCCACGCAGAACCGACAGCAGATCGGGCGGCGGATTCTGCCACCAATCGACTTCGCCGACGCTGAGCGCGTTGGCGGCGGTCGAGGAATCGGGCATCACCCGCCACTCGACGCGATCGAAATGCGCGCGCTTCGGGCCCGCCGTGAAGCTGGCCGAGCCGTCGGCGCGCGGAACATAGCCGGCGAACCGTTCATAGACCGCCAGCGCGCCGGGGATCCGCTCTTCCGCCTTGAAGCGGAAGGGGCCGCTGCCGACCATCTCCGTCACCTGCTTGTTCGGATCGGTCTCCGCAAAGCGCTGCGGCATGACGCAGGGCATGGAGGTGCCGGTCTTGCCGAGCGCCGCCGGCAACAGCGGGAACGGCCGCTTCAGCCGGAACTTCACGACGCGGTCGGACTCGGCCGACAACTCATCCGTCGCCTCCATCAGGGCGCGGCCGAAAGCGTCGCGCGCGGCGAACCGGCGGATGCTGGGCACGACGTCCTGCGCGCGCACCGGCTCGCCGTCATGGAAACGGAGCCCCTCGCGCAGGGTGAGACGCCACAGCTTGCCATCCTCTTCGATCGTATGGCCGGCCACCATCTGCGGCTCGAAACCGTACGCCGCGTTCTGCCCATAGAGCGTGTCGAAGACCAGATAGCCGTGGTTGCGCGTCACGGTCGCGGTGGTCCAGACCGGATCGACGATCGCGATGTCGGCTTCCGGCACGAACTTCAGCACTTTCGCGGCTTGCGCGACGCTTGGTTTCGCGAGCGAGGCGGCGGCGGCCCCAGCGGCGGCGGCGATGAACGTTCGGCGCTTCATGGCCTTGGCTTTCGGTTAGAGCGGACAGGAGGATCGACGACGGCGCGATCTCGCCAGGGGCGACGCCTTATCCTAGTGCGCGGAAAAAGTCGGGCGCAAGGAATCCGACCAGGGCGAAGGACGGCGAGCCAGGCCACGCGACGGGTCAGCCCCACATCCCGCGCAGCCGCGCGCCCGCCACGATTCAGACGCCCGACGCGATGGGCGAATTTGTTGGTCTCGCCTGAGCCGGGCTCGGCTGCCGCCTGATTTCCAATGACCAGGGCGGGACCGACATGCTCTGCTGTTCGCCGCCGAACGCCCGCCGCGTTCGTCCAAGAGGCGCGCCATGACGAAACCGACCCGAGCAGACCATCCCGCCCCCTTCGCCGTCGAGAACCAACCGATGAGCGAGATCATCGCCGCTCTGGCGGACGGGAGGGTTTCAGCCTCAGAGCTCACGAAAGCCTATCTTCGGCGCATTGAGGCCTATGACCGCGACGGCCCGGCGCTGACCTCCGTGCGCGAGGTCAACCCTGGCG
>JBMLRS010000255.1:0-2389 GCA_049240905.1 Elsteraceae bacterium | reverse complement strand
CTCGATCTCGGCGTCGCGGATGACGGTCTCGCCATTGACCTCCACCGCGACCCGGTTGCCGGCCACCCGGAGGCGCATCGTGTTCCAGTCGCCGATCGGCTGGTCGGCGGCCTTGGACGGGGTGAAGCCCTCCGCCGAGCGTCCTCTAGCCGGCGTTCCCATCCTGGTGAAGGACAACATCGCCACGGGCGCCGAGCAGCCGACCACGGCCGGCTCCCTCGCGCTCAAGGGCGCGCGCGCCGTGGCCGACGCCACGCTGGTCAAACGCCTGCGCGACGCGGGCGCGGTGATCCTCGGCAAGGCGAACCTGACGGAGTTCGCCAACATCCTGGCGATCGACATGCCGTCCGGATACTCCTCACTGGGCGGTCAGGTCAGAAACCCCTACGTCCCCGGCCTGACGGACGAGCGCGGCGTCCCGCTGGTCCTGCCTGGCGGCTCCAGTTCAGGCTCCGCCGTCTCGGTCGCGGCCGACCTGTGCGCGGCCTCGATCGGATCGGAGACGTCGGGCTCGCTGCTCAGCCCCGCCAACCAGAACGGTCTGGTCACCGTGAAGCCGACGGTGGGTTTGATCAGCCGCGCGGGCATCCTTCCCATCTCGCACAGCCAGGACACCGCCGGGCCGCTGACGCGCACCGTGCGCGACGCCGCCATACTGCTGAATTTGCTCGCCGCGCCGGACCCGCTGGATCCGGCCACCTTGAAGCAGAGACGACCGGTGGACTTCACCGCCGGCCTCTCTCGGGACGGCTTGAAAGGCGCGCGCATCGGCGTGCCCAGCGACCCGACCGACCCGTTGAACGACGCCTACTATGGCAAGCTGGCGCCCGCCTGGGCCAAGGCGACGGCTCAGGCGATTCAGGTTCAGCAGGATCTCGGAGCGATCGTGATCCGCGCGAACATGCCGACGCCGGGCTGGATCGGCGGTCCCGGCGCGACCATGCCCGTGCTCAACCGCAATCCGCTGAGCCGCGCGAAAGGCAGCCTGGCGACTCCGCCGATCGTCTTTCTGTATGAGTTCAAACGCGACCTGAACCTGTATCTGCGCGATTGGGCGACCAACACCGAGATCAGGACGATCGCGGACGTCGCCGCCTTCAATGAAGCGAACGCCGACCGAGCGCTGCGCTTCGGCCAGGATCTGCTGCTGGCCGCAGCCATGACCCGGGGCGACCTCAGCGAACGGGAGTATAAATCAGCGCGCGCGATGGACCTGCTGTCGGCGAAAAAGCGCGGCATGGACGCCTACATGCGCCAACACCGGCTCGACGCGGTGCTGTTCCCAGGGGCCGCAGGCTCGGGAATCGCGGCGAAGGCGGGCTATCCCAGCGTCATGGTCCCGGCGGGCTTCGTGTCGGGCGTCGACGGCAAGGAGACGCCGGACTATCCGCTGGGGGTCGCCTTCGCCGGCCGCGCGTGGAGCGAGCATAAGCTCCTTCGGCTGGCTTACGCCTTCGAGCAGGCGACCGGCCTGCGCAAGCCGCCGCCCGGCCTGCCCGCGCTCTCCGGTCCCTGAATCTGCCGGATCGCCCGGCTCACTCCACTTCGCGCAGGCCAGGGCCGGCGAGCAGCGTGCGGACGAAATCCGGCATTTTCAGGCCGGCTTGAACCTTCGCCTCCAGCGCGGCCTCCGCCTTGCGAACGTCCTGCAGGGCGGCGATCACCGCGTCGATCCGCGCGTAGGGCACGACGACCACGCCGTCGAGATCCCCGACCAGAATGTCGCCGGAAGCGATCGCGACGCCGCCCAAAGTCACGGGCAGGCCGACCGACCCAGGACGGTTGCGGACGGGCGAGTTCGGCGTCACCCCGGCCGCGTGGCAGGGCAAGCCGACGGCGCGGATGCCGGGAATGTCCCGCACGCAGCCGTCGGTGACGAAACCGACCACGCCGCAGTTCCGCATCATGCCCAGCAACAAATCCCCGACCACGGCCGTGCCCGTGAAGCCGTCGGCCGCCGCCACGATGACGTCGCCCGGCTGAGCCAACTCAAGGGCGGCGAAGGTGGCGAGATTGTCGGCGGGGCCGGGGTGGCTGGTCACGGCGACGCCGCAGAAATGCGCCTGCTCCTGAATGACCGGCTTGATCGCGTGGGGCAAGCCGCCGCGCCCGCCCATGGCGTCCACCAGATGGCCGGTCATGGCGCCGCGCAGCGCGTCGACCTGAGCCGGGCTGGGTCGGGGAAAACGGCGGCGCATGGTGATGAGCGGCGGATCTTCGATCAAAACAGGTCTCCTGGAGAACTTTATTGCCCCCCGAGGGTCCGGCGGGTCGTTTTCATTCTCGCTTGCCCGGGCGGGCGCGTCCATGCCTGACTAGGCGAAGCGCCTTCAAAGCGCGCGGGAGGAATGAGCCGTGACCCACGAAACCGGCGGGAAACGCCGCGCCG
>JBMLRS010000254.1:0-4492 GCA_049240905.1 Elsteraceae bacterium | reverse complement strand
CGTTCGGCCACCTCGGTCTCGCGCGCGGTGAAGACGCGCTCTTCGGCGGCGACGGCCGCTGCGCGCGCTTCGTCGGCGGCGGCCGCAGCGATCGATTGCGCGCGCGACTGTTCGGAAATCGCGATCGCTCGTTGCTGTTCGGCGATCTCGATCGCCTGGCGTCGGGCGATCTCCAGCGTCTCGATTTCGCGTTCGCGCGCAATGCGCGCCTGTTCGATCGCCTGATCGGCGGCGATGCGCGCCAGATCGACCGACTCGCGCGCCGAGATCTGGGCGCGTTCTGCCTCCTGCTCCTTCTGCGCGCGCTCGCGGGCGACCTCAGCGCGTTGGCCCGCGCGCTGGACCTCCAGCTCCCGCTCCTGGCTGAGACGGGCGTATTCCAGATCGCGGTCGATCTCGAGGGTCTGGCGCTCGGTGTCCAGATTCTTGTTGCGGATCTGGATCATCGTGTCTTGTTCGATGTCGTTCCGGATCTTCTTGCGCCGCTCGATCTGGTCGGTGAGGCGCGTCAAGCCTTCGGCGTCGAACGCGTTGGAGGGATTGAAATACTCCATGGCGGTTTGGTCGAGTTGCGTGAGCGAGACCGTCTCAAGCTCCAATCCGTTCTGCAGCAGGTCGGCGGCGACGGCCGCGCGCACGCGCTTCACGTAATCCCCGCGCTTCTCGTGCATCTCCTCCATGGTCATCTCGGCCGCGACCGTGCGCAGCGCGTCGATGAATTTGCCTTCCACCAACTCCTTCAAGGTTTCGGGCTGCATGGTGCGCTGGCCGAGGGTCTGGGCGGCGGCGGAGATCGCGTCCATGCTCGCCTGGACGCGGACATAGAACTCGCTGATCACGTCGACCCGCATGCGGTCCTTGGTGATCAGGGCTTTGTCTCGCCCGCGCGACACCTCCAGGCGCAAGGTGTTCATGTTCACGGGTATGACTTCGTGAACGATCGGCAGCACGAAGGCCCCGCCGTTCATCACGACCTTCTGACCGCCCATGCCGGTGCGAACGAAGGCCCGCTCCTTCGACGAGCGCAGGTAAAGCCAGTTGAGCAGCCAAACCGCGATCGCCACGATGATGACGACGACGATAAGTCCCAGAATGAAGCTGCCGAATTCAGAGCCGGACATGGTGTTCTCCCTCGTCTCAGCGGGTGATCTGCTTGAAGAGCCGCGTGGTTTCGGTCAAGGCGACTTCGGTCGGGAGCCGCTCCATGCTGGACGCCCCGTAGAAGCCGTGAAGATCCGGGCAATGCTGAAGGATGAAACGCGCGTCCTCCGGCGTCGCGATCGGTCCGCCATGACACAGCAGGATGACGTCCGGCCGCGCTGACCGCGCCGCGGCGGCCCAGGCGTTGATCGGCGCGACGCAGTCGGACAGCGTCATGGCGGTCTCGGCCCCGATCGCGCCGCCGGTCGTCAGACCCATGTGGCAGACGATCACGTCCGCGCCGGCCTCGGTCATCACCCGTGCGTCCTCGGCGCTGAAGACGTAAGGCGTGGTCAACAGATCATGGGCGCGCGCGGCGCGGACCAGATCGACCTCCGCCGCATAGCCCATCCCGGTCTCCTCCAGGTTCTTGCGGAAGACGCCGTCGATCAGGCCGACGGTCGGAAAGTTCTGCACGCCGGAGAAGCCGAGCCGGATCAGACGATCGAGAAACTCGTCGCGGATCATGAAGGGGTCGGTGCCGTTGACTCCGGCCAGAACCGGCGTGTGGCGGACGACAGGAAGCACCTCGCGCGCCATCTCAACGACAATGTCGTTCGCGTTGCCGTAGGCCAGAAGGCCCGCCAGCGAGCCGCGTCCGGCCATGCGATAACGACCCGAATTGTAGATGACGATGAGGTCGATGCCGCCGGCTTCCTCACATTTGGCGGAGAGGCCAGTGCCGGCGCCGCCGCCGATGATCGGCTCGCCGCGCGCGATCATGCCGGTGAGTTTCTCGAGGATCTTGGAACGGGGAATGCGGGGCATGCGACGGTCACCTCCTAGCGATGCGGGCGGCGCCCGTATCGACGATCTCCAGAAATTGGCCGACCAACGCGTTGGCGAACTCCGGATCATTGATGTTGTGCGGGGATCTGATCAAACGTCGGTTGACCCCGCTGCGAAAGCCGCCGGCGATCGCGTCGAACAGCGCTTTGTCGGCTGCCGGATCCCAAAAGGCCTGACCCGGTGCGTCCAGCGCCGACACGCCGCCGTCCGGGATCAGGAACCGCACCGGCCCTTCCATTCGGTTCAGCTTGTCCACCAGAAAGCGTCCGATGCGGGCGCATTCTTCAGGCGTCGTGCGCATCAACGTGACGTTCTGGTTGTGCACATGCAGCTTGCGGCCCTGGAATTGGCTGGGCACTGTCTCGCGCGCCCAGAAGTTCACCATGTCCAGCGCGCCGCAGGAGCCGACATAGGGGATGCGGGAGCGGATCACCGCGTCGAGCCGCTCCGGCCCCGCGCTCAGCACGCCGCCCACAAGCTCGTCGGCGATCTCGGTCGTTGTGGCGTCGATCAAGCCGGCGAGAAGTCCGGAATCCGCCAGCTTCTCCATCGATTGGCCGCCGGCGCCGGTGGCGTGGAACACCAGGCAATCGAACCGGTCCTCAAGCTGCTTGGTCACCGCCTGCACGCAGGTGGTGGTGACGCCGAACATGCTGAGCCCGATCGCGGGCTTGGCGTCGGTGACGCTTCCTTGCGGCCGCGCATGGGCGATCATCCCCGCCAGCGCGTGCGCCGCGTTGGCGAGCACGCGCTCGGAAATGCGGTTGATGCCGGAGACGTCGGTTACCGAATACATCATGCAGATGTCGGACGGCCCGACATAGGGCCGAACGTCCCCCGACGCCACGGTCGAGACCATCACTTTTGGAACGCCGATCGGCAAGCGACGCATCGCCTGGGTCGCCAAAGCCGTTCCGCCCGACCCGCCGGCGGAGATGACGCCGCCCAGATCGCGCCGACCCATCGCAAAATTCTCAAACGCCGTCGCCATGGCGATGACCGCGCTGCCGCGATCCCCAGTGAACACGGCCGTCTCGCCCTTGGGATGATGGCGCGCCACCTCCCGTGGATGCACCGTGGCCGAGGACGGCTTGCCGGAGGTCGACAGATCCACCGTCACAACGCGCAGTCCGAGCCGCTCAAGGCAGTTCTTCAGAAAAAACAGCTCCCGCGCCTTGGTGTCGAAGGAGCCGGCCACATACGCGGCGCGCTCATGGGTGGCCGCGATCGGAAACTCGACCACACGCGCCTCGCGCGCGGCCTCGGTCAGCGCGGCGGCTGAGGCTGTGACCTCCGGGGTCGGCTCCGGTTGGCGGGTGATCAGCCGGTCGCGCGGAGCAGGGGTCGCGTCGGCGGCGTTCCAACGGTTCAGGCCGCTGACCAGCCGGGGGCCGTCCGGCGGCGTCGCGTCCTCGGCGTCGGCGGCGCGTCGAACCCGGAACACGTCGACCGGTTGCTCCGTCCGCGGCGTCGGCGTCGCGGGCGCCTCCTCCGTTTCTTCGCCGGAGCGCACCCCCAGCAGGCGATGCTGCAGTTCTTGATCGGCGGCCAGTTCCGCCGCCGGCAGGATCCGGGCGATCCGCCCATTGACCATCACCGCCACAGTGTCGGCGACGTCGATCGCGACGCCGAGATTCTGCTCGATCAACAGGATTGATATCTCCGCCTCGCCGGGCAGGGACTTCAGGGTCTCGGCGACATGTTCGACGATGACGGGGGCCAGCCCTTCGGTCGGTTCGTCCATCACCAGCAGACGTGGGTTGAACAACAGGGCGCGGCCGATCGCCAGCATCTGCTGCTCCCCTCCCGAAAGCTGGGCGCCGCCGTTGCCGCGCCGCTCCGCCAGACGGGGGAACAAGTCATAGATCCGCTCAGGGGTCCATTCGCCCTGACGGGCGCTGCGCGCGGCCAAACGCAGATGCTCGTCGACCGTCAGCGACGGCCAGACGCGACGGCCCTGCGGCACGTAACCGACGCCGCGTTCGGTGATCTCGTTGGGGGGCAGCCCCAGAAGCTCGACGCCGGCGAACTTGACGCTGCCTTTGGCGGGAACGAGGCCGGTGACGGCGTTGCACAGGGTGGTCTTGCCCATGCCGTTGCGTCCGACCACGGCCAGCACGCCATGATCCAGCTTCAGCGACACGCCCTGCAGCGCGTGGGCGCGGCCGTAGTGCACGTCCAGATTCTGGATCTCAAGGATCGGCGCGCCGCTGCGCGCGGAGGACCGCTTTCGCGTGAACCAGCTCATGCGTGCTTGCCTCCCATGTAGATCGCCTGGACTTCCGGATCGGCTTCGATCTCGGCCGGCAGCCCATGCTTCAGCACCCGCCCGTTATGCATGACGGTCACGCGATCGACGACGCGGAGCGCGATGTCCAGGTCATGCTCGATCAGCACGAAGCCCAGATGGCGCGGCAGCGCGTTCAGCAGTTGAACCAGTTCGCGCCGTTCGCCCGGCGACAGGCCCGCCGCTGGTTCGTCGAACAGGATCAAGCGGGGCGCG
>JBMLRS010000253.1:0-2336 GCA_049240905.1 Elsteraceae bacterium | reverse complement strand
AGTAAACGAAGAACCTGCGTTTGGAGTTGATGAAATAGTGCATAACACTGTGAGGGATTTCTTTAAGAGCCAATTTCGACTACAAAATGATACAGTTGAGAGTGTTAGCCTGCGGGGGTGGCATGGAAATATATCTATATGATCAATCCAATATCAATCACAAATGATTAATCAATCTTAAAAAGCTCGGATAAGTACATTATAGTTAGTTTCCTTTTAGATAAAGGTGATAATCAGATCTCGTCTTGGTTGTTGAGATCGTCGAACTTCTGTTTGCTGACGAAATCGCGCCCGACCAATTCGCTGTAACGCGCGACTTCGCGCTTCGCGTTGGCCAGATTGGTGCGGTTGCGCGCCATGTTCGCTTCGGCCTGCCTCAACTGCGCTGAGATCTGGCGATTGTCGAGCGTGATGATGACGTCGCCGGCGCGCACCTCCGCGCCTTCTTCGAAATGGATCTTGACGATCTCGCCGTCGACGCGAGAGCGAACGAACTGCTGCAGGTTCGCCGCGACGGTGCCCACCGCGCTGACGTCGATGGGCACGTCCTGCGCGGCCACCTGCGCGACCACCACAGGCACCGGACGGGCGGGCGGCCTGCCGCCGACGGGAGGAGCCGCGGGGGCCGCCGCCTGCGGCGCCGGCGCCCCCATCTGAGCGCGGGCCATTTCGATCGGCTTTTCGAGATAGCCCTTTTCATGGGCGAAATAAGCGCCGCTCGCGATCACGGCGATGATCGCCACGCCCCGCAACAATCGTCCAGATAGCGTCATTCCAAGCCCATCAGTTTGAGCGTCCGTTTGTCTCTCTTAGCTGAATTAGTTCAGCCTATAACGGGCGCAACCTTTATCTATGCGCATTGCATGCCATATCGCCATGTTTATGCCGCATTCGAACGAAAAATCAGTGATAACAGTAACATTTGTTTAATCATCACCGATCACCATCGATCGCCGCGCTCACCATAACTAATCATCGCGATAGTATCGAGTCAGCGTTCGTATCGCCTCTAGCCGTCGATCAGCCTGCGCCGAGGGTGGGCTGGGCCGGAGGCCGCGACCGGCTCCGGCGTTGATCGCGCTTATCGTCGTTCGGATGGGCGCGGCGTGGACGACATCGGCGCCAGGATTCGAAAGGTCAGCCCCTTTCCTGGCTCGCTGATCGCTTCGATCTGTCCGCCGAGCTGATGCGTGACCAGATTATGCACGATCCCCAGACCAAGGCCGCTGCCGCCCTGTCCGCGCCTTGTGGTGAAAAAATAGTCGAAGATTCGTCCGAGAATCTCGAGCGATACGCCGACGCCGTCGTCCCAGTAGCGCATCTCAACGGATTGCTCGATTTGGCGCGCGCTGATGTTGAGCGCGCCGGCGCGTCCGTCCGGAAAGGCGTGCATCGCGCTGTTCATCACAAAGTTCGTCAAGATCTGAGCGTAGGCGGCGGGGTAGCTTGCCAAAGACAGGTCTTCGGCGCAGTCGACGGTCAGGCTGTGCCCGAGCGTGCGCAATTTTGGCCGCAGCATCGCCGCCGCGTCCTGCAAAACGTCATGCAAACGAAAGCGCCGATGATCGCCGGAGACTTCGTCAACCGAGACGCGCTTGAAACTGGCGACCAGATCGCTGGCGCGGGCGAGATTGCCCATCAGCAAGCGGCTCGCCTCCGCAGACTCCTCCAGATATTCGCGCAGCGCAGCGTCCGTCGGACGCTGGACTTCAAGATCGCTGAGGATTCTGTCGGTCTCGCAATCGATGTGCGACGCGGCCGTGATCGCCACTCCGAGCGGCGTGCTGATTTCATGCGCCACGCCGGCGACCATCTCGCCGAGCGACTTCAGACGCTCCGCTCTGCTGGCGAGCTTTTCCGTCTTGATCAGGCGATCCTGAGTTCCACGCAGATCCTGCAGCGATTGAGCGAGCTCGGCTGTGCGCTGCTCCAGATCCTTGAACAACCTTACGGTGCTGATGGCGATGACCGCCTGATCGGCGAAGGTCTTCAACAACTCGATCTGGCGGTCAGTGAAGCCGCCGGGCTCCAGCCTTCCCAACACAAAAGCTCCGATGGTTGCGCCATCGCGCAACAGGGGCGCCCCCAGAAGCGAGCGGTTGATCGTATGGCCGCGCGACGCATACTCAACGTCATCCTCGGTGTCGGTGATCATCTCGACCGCGCCGGAGAGCAAGACGCGACAGAAAAGGATGCTCCGGTCAGGTTTTTTGGTTTTCTCCTCAACCAGCCTCGCGAAGGAGCTTGGCCAAACGTCGGTGTGCTTCAGCCGGATTCCGTCGGCGGAGCGAAGGGCGAGCAGCCCGGTCGACGCGTTGCAGAGCGGTAAGGCCGAC
>JBMLRS010000252.1:0-2912 GCA_049240905.1 Elsteraceae bacterium | reverse complement strand
CAAGGGCGGCCCCGATGCGTGGGAGCTGCAACTAGTCAACCTCAAGCCGAACAAGAGCGGAGACCCGATCCCGGACCCGCCGATCGACGCCAAGAACCCGATCACCCTCGGCGTCTTCAGCGTCAGCGGCGCCGCTTCCAACGGCAAGGCGCCGGCTGCGACCTTCAGCCCCAGCGGGGCGAAGATCAATTTCGTGACGGTCAAGACCATCCCGGCGTCAGGGAGCGAACCCGCCCGCACAGAGAAAACGTCGGCTCCGGGTTCTCTGTCCTTCGCTCTCAGGCAGTCCAACGCCGCGCCTGCTCCAGGCGAGATCATCATCAATCCTGGCGACATCAAGACCAGTCTGGACGGCGCTCGAAATGTCTCCAAGTCGGACAAGGTGAACTATTCTCTGTTCGCCGTCATGGGCGATCCGGGGGCGACCACCTTCTATACGGTGAAATCTCCCCCCCTCACTGAGGCGGAGAAGAAGAAGGCGGCTCAGGAAGCCGCGATCAAATCCGCGCAGGAGTCCGCCAAGAGAAGCTCGTCCGGCGCGATTCTCTCGCTCTTCTCATAGACGCCGACTCTTCCTCCCACCCAAGATCATCCCCTCAAGAAGCTTCGCCCGCGCCCGGCCTCGGCGCGACCGGCGCCATTGAGTCTGGCGACTCCCCGGCTGATCGGGTATAAGGATAGGTCTAATTATCCTTATGTCAGTCCAGTGACTGCTTGGGAGCGAGTGTCATGAGCGTATTTGGCGTTTCGAAAAGCAGCTACCAGCCGCCGAAAAAGATGTTCACCGACCCGGTGGATTGGGGCGGCAATGGCCCGGACATCCTGGCTTCCCTGTCGGAGAGCATCGCCAACGCGCGGAAGTCAGACCCGAACGCCTGGGCGCAGATCTCCGTGCCGCAAAAAGCCACGCCGGGCGCGACCAAGACTGTTCCCTACGGCTCGCAGATCGCGCTGAAGCGGACGGTCTCGGAGGCTTCGGCGACGGCGACCGCCGCGCAGAAGGCCAAGGCTTTCGACGCCGGCATGATCTCCAAGAACGCCGGGCGCATCGCCGTGATCGGTCAGTTGGGCGCGAACGACGCGCAGGACACCTACAAGATCACCCTGAACTCCGCTGGTCAGCTGAACCTTTTCGCGCCGAATCCGGACTACAACTCGCAGGTTCCCGGCTCGAAGATCTCGCAGGGCGACGCCCGCTACGACGTTTACGATTCCAAAGGCAAGTTGATCGCCAGCTCCGACACGCGCGACGGTCAGGCTTTTTCGAACTGGGTCAGCCTCTCGACGGAAGGCCTCGGCGGCTTGAAGGTCGATAAGGGCAGCTACACCGTCAAGATCACGCGCGACAATCCGCCGTCGAACCTGTCCATCGCGCTGAACGCGAATGGCGAGCTGGATTTCAAGGGCACGGTCTTCGACGACCTGTCGAAGATTGGGGCGACGACCAGCAATCAGATCCCTATCGTCCTGAAGAACAGCGACGGCGCAAAATATAACGCCACTTTCCAACTGGTGAAGAAGACCGAGGGCGGAACCCCCTCGCCGACCGACCCGACCGCAGGTCAGCTGGGCGGTCCTGACACGTGGGATCTGCAACTGATCAATCTTGCGCCGGTCGACGCCAAGAACGGCGCCAAGGCGACCACTCCGCCAACCTCGGCGGCGCCGGTTGTTCTGGGAACCTTCACCGTCAACAAGACGGGCGCTGCGACCTTCTCCGGCTCCGGCGCCAACATCGCGATCACCGACGGCAGCACGCTCAGCATCCCAGCCGCCTCCATCCTGCCGAGCGACATGAAGATCAGCTCCGACGGCGCGAAGACCGTGAAGGATTCGACGAAGGTCAATTACTCCTTCTTCGCGGTGATGGGCGATCCTGGCCGCACCACGTTCTACACGGTGAAGAACACGCCGCTCACCCCTGCGGAACAGCGCAAGGCCGATGAGGCCGCCGCCGTCGCGAAGGCGAAGACCGCCGCGAAGCAGGGTTCTTCGGGCTCGATCCTCTCGCTGTTCTCTTAAGAAGCGAACTCCGCGCGCACGTCTGGATCGGCTTCGGCCGCCAGACGCGCCGCGGCGATCGCCTCAAAGTCCGCCGGGTCGGTTGATTTCAACGCCCAGGCCGCCATCGCCCGCACCAGCGGCGAAACATCCTCCAAACCCTGATCGATCACTGGCCGCAGGCGCGGATCATCTGCGTTGCCGATCGCGATCATCACATTGCGAACGAAGCGGTCGCGCCCGATGCGTTTGATCGGGCTTTTGGCGAACAACGCTCTAAAGCCCGCGTCGTCCAGGGCGGCTAGGTCGCTCAACAGGGGCGCCTCCAGCTCCGCGCGCGGCTTGAACGCCATCTCCGCGGAGGCCTGGGCGAACTTGTTCCAGGGGCAGACCGCCAGGCAATCGTCGCAGCCATAGATCCGGTTGCCGATCGCCCGGCGGAACTCCAGCGGGATATGGCCCTTGAACTCGATCGTCAGATAGCTGACGCAGCGCCGCGCATCCAGGCGGTAGGGCGCGGGAAAGGCGTTGGTGGGGCAGACGTCCAGGCAATTGCGGCAGGTTCCGCAATGATCGGGCTCGGGCGGATCGGGCGGCAGATCCAGGTCAGTGAACAGCTCCGCCAGGAACAGCCAGGAGCCGAAGTCGCGAGACACGAGATTGGTGTGTTTGCCCTGCCAACCGATTCCGGCTTTGGCCGCCAGCGGCTTCTCCAGCACCGGGCCGGTGTCGACATGCAGCCGGGCGAAGCAGCCATGATCCCGCGCCAACCGCTCGCCCAGCGCTCGGGCCCGCTTCTTCAGCAGGTCGTGATAATCCTGCCCCTGGGCGTAGACCGAAATGGCCCCGCGGTCCCTGCGCGCGAGGATCGCCAGCGGATCTTTTGAGGGGCCGTAATTCACGCCCAGAAC
>JBMLRS010000251.1:0-13054 GCA_049240905.1 Elsteraceae bacterium | reverse complement strand
CTCGTCAGGCTCATAACCTGAAGGTCAGAGGTTCAAATCCTCTCCCCGCAACCAACTTAACTTGCTGCTCTTCGGCAACCCCCGAACATATCGCCAAACCCGCGCCGCGCTTGCCTTCCGCGCGGCTCGATCTTGAGTTCGTCCGACTCGGGGAAGAGGCGGATTTGTTCCATCAGAGACTTGGCGCTTTATCGGGCCGTCGCACGAAGCGGCGCTGAATTTCTTATCAGGGATGGGTCGCGACTGCGATTTCGCGGGTCAGGGCGTCGCGCAGCACGGCGACTTCATGGCCGATGCAGAGGCAGGCGAAGCCGTCGGCCATCGCCGCCCGCGCGTCGGCGCCGTTCGACGCCACCCAGCCCAAAGGCTTGCCAGCGGCGCGGGCGGCGGCCTTCAGCGTCGCCTCGGCCGCGCGGTAGGTCGGGTCTGCGAAATCGCCGGGACGCCCGAGGCTGTCGGACAGATCAAAATGGCCAAGCCAGCCCATGTCGATCCCGGGAACCGCGAGGATTTCGGCCGCCGCAGCAACCCCCTTGGCGGACTCGATCAAGGCGATGGTCAGGATCGCCTCATTCGCCGCCGCCATTTTCTGCGCCGCGTCGCCGCCCGTATAGCGGTCATGGCCGATGCCGAAGCCCAGCCCGCGGCGCCCCAGCGGGCGATAGCGGCAGGCGTTGGCGATCTGCTCCGCCTGGGCGCGGGATTCCACGATCGGGGCCATGATCCCCATCACCCCGACATCGAGGATCGGCGCGATCAGATGGTGCAGCCCGAACGGAACGCGCGCCATCGGCACGATCCCCGCCGCCCGCGCAAAGCCGACCTGCGCCTTGATCGTCTCGATCCCGGCGCCGCTATGCTCCATGTCGAGCAGCACGAACTCCGCGCCCGCCGCGGCCAGAACCGGGGCCAGTCCCGGCGTGAAGAACTCGAACGCCATGACGCCGATCGCCGTCTCGCCGCGCAGCAGCTTCGCGCGCACCGGATTTTGGTCCATTTCCATGCTCCCTAGACGCAGGCGCGCAGCGGCGCGGGGATCGCGACGCCGTGGGTTTCGGCGCTGTCGATCAGTTGACCGGCGGTCGCGGCGTCGATCGGAACGCCCTCGGCGCGGCGCTCCCGCCGCGTCTTCTCCTCAAGCTCGCCCGGCAGCAGGATTTCACCGCCGGGCGCGCTTGGCCGCGCGCTGCGGATCCACTCGACCAGCCCGGACAGATCTGCGGCGAAGCGCGCGTCCTGACCGAACAATCCGGGATCGAAGGCGAGGGTGAGCATGTTGTTGACCAACCGACCTGCGGACGGGTTGTTCGGATTGCTGGCTCCGCCGCCGGTCAGGCTGCCGGCGAGCAGTTCGCAGAAGATCGACAGCCCGGACCCCTTATGGCCGCCGAAGGGCAGGATCGCGCCGGCCGGCGGACCATAGAAGGCGCCGGGATCGTCGGTCGGTCGACCGTCGGCGTCGATCACCAGTCCCGGCGGCAGCTTGACTCCCTTGTTGCGCGCCACTTGGATCTTGCCCTCGGCGGTCGCCGCCGTCGACATGTCCAGGATGATCGGCCCCTGCGGACCAGGGGCGCCGGCGGCGATCGGATTGGCCGACAGTCGCCGGTCGCGCGCGCCGTGTGGGGCGACCAGAATGCCGAAGCCCGACGTGTTGACGAAGTGGATGGAGACAAGGCCCGCCGCCGCCAGCCGCTCAGGCCAGGCGCCGATCCGGCCGAGATGGCCGCTGTTGCGGATTCCGGCGAGACAGAACCCGTGCGCGCGCGCCCGCTCGATCACCAGATCCATCGCCTCCAGGCCGATCACCTGGCCGTAGCCAAAGCCCCCGTCAACGCCCAGAACCGCGCCTGTATCAGCGAAGACGGTCGCCCGCTGGTTCGCCAGCAGGCCGCCGTCCCTGAGCCAGCCCAGATATTTCGGCGCCCGGATCACCCCGTGGGAATCATGGCCGGCGAGATTGGCCTCGACCAGATGATCGGCGACGATCGTCGCCTCGTAAGGCTGGGAGCCGCCGGCGGCGATCAGATCGACGATGAAGGGCCGGAGCGCCGCCTCGGGTATTCGGTTCATGCTGGGTTTCCTTCACCAGTCGGCGACGCCGCCGTCGCTGCGCCATGCTTCGGGGATGAAGGGGCGCTCGGTCTGGTTCGCGAAGGCGCGCTCATCGATCTCGGCGCCAAGGCCCGGCCCCTCCGGCAGGCTGGCGCAGCCGTCCGCCTCGACCGTCGGCATGACCGAGCAGAGCCGCCGCATATAGTCGTGATGCTCGTGCCGATGCTCGAGCATCGAGAAATTCTGGGCGTTCGCAGCCAGATGCATGCTGGCGAGACATTGCAGCGGCCCGTTCGGATTATGCGGATTGAAGGCGACGCCGTACATTTCCGCCAGAGCCGCGATCTTCTGCATCTCGGTGATCCCGCCGGCGTTGGCGACGTCCGGCTGGATGATGTCGGCCAGCCCTTCCTCCAGGACCCGCCGGAAGCCCCAGCGCGTGAACAGCCGCTCGCCGACGGCGATCGGCGTCACGAATTTCTCGGCGCAGCGGCGCAGCGCCTCAGGCGTCTCGGCCGCGACCGGCTCCTCGATCCAAAGCGGCGTGGTGTGGCGGACCGCCGCCTCGATCTGAACCACCAGCCCGGCCGTGGGGCGGCCATGGAAATCGAGCGCGAAGTCACGCTCGCCGCCCAGCTCGTCGCGCACGGCCTCGCAGCAGGCGACGATCTGACGGATCGTGCCGAGCCCTTCGACCGGCGCGACCGAGGGCAGGGGATAGATCTTGACGGTGCGGTAGCCGAGATCCACCGCCGCCCTGGCCCGCGCGCGAAACGCCTCCGGATCGGTCGACAGCCCGAGATTGGCGTAGAGCGGCAGACGCTTGCGAACGGCGCCGCCCAGCAGCTTGTAGACCGGCAAACCCGCAACCTTGCCCCTGATGTCCCACAACGCCATGTCGAGGCCGGACATGGCGCTGGTCTGGATCGGCCCTCCGCGCCAGTAGCCATGGCGATAGACCCGCTGCCAGACCCACTCCGTGTCCAGCGGATCGGCGCCGAGCACCAGCTTCTCCAGATCCTTGACCGCGCCCGCGACCCCAAAGGGCTTGGTGGGCAAGGAGCATTCGCCCCAGCCATGCAGGCCCGGCTGGTCGGTCTCGACCTTGACGTAGCCCCAGTCGCTGATCGGGCCCCAGGCGATGAAATGGGTGATCGAGGTGATCTTCATGAGCGGGGAGGGCGCGGGCGGGTCAGCAATCGACCAAGGCGCGCGTCTCCCACTCCCATTTCGCCTCACTCCAACCATTGAGGTGGTCTGGATCGGTCACGACCCTGAGGAAGCTCAAGTTCGGCAGGCTGGCGTTGACCTTGCCTGGCTCGATGCTGGTGATCTTCATCGGCCTCACCGCATCAAAATTCGCATCCGGGTGTCGCGCGCCTTCTTGTGGGCGGCGATCCCCTCGGGCGTGAAATCGCCCTGCGGACGCGGGTCTGGTTGGAAATGGCCGAACCTGTCGACGCCGCGCACCAGCATCGCGCAATCGCCTTCGCCGGCCACCTGGCGCACCGAGGTGGGGATATAGCGGATGGCGAGCCCGATCCGGCGATCGTCGGATCGGTTCGGCTCCGACCCATGCACGATTTTCACGTCGTGCAAGGACATCTGGCCGGGCTGCAGCGTCAGATCCACGGCCTCGGCCTCATCGACCGCCACCGCCACCTCCTGCCCGCGCGAGAGCATGTTGTTGGGCGCGAAGGTGTCGACATGCGGCGCCAGTTCGCCGACATGGCTGCCGGGCACGACCCGCATGCAACCGCTGGCCGGCGTGCTGGGCGACAGCGCGATCCAGGCGGTCAGCACGTCGAACGGCTCCAGCCCCCAATAGGTGGCGTCCTGATGCCAGCTGATATAGGCGGGATCGCCGGCCTCCTTGATGAACAGCGCGGTCTCCCAGCACAGAATGTCCGGGCCGATGATCGCCTCCACCGCGTCGAGAACGGCCGGGGTGCGGATCGCCTCGTCCAGGAAGGACATCATCAGATGCGGCTTATGCCGCTGCTCCTTGGTGATCGGCGAGCCTTGCGAGCGCTCGAACGCCTCGATGCGGCGGCGAATGTCGGCCGCGACGGCGGGGTCGAGCGCAGGCAGCGGGTAGACGTAACCGTCGCGCCGATATTGCGCGACGAGATCTGCCGGAAGACCGGCGGAGACAGGGACATCGGGCATCGCGAGCGCTCCTCTTTCGCTATTTCAGGAATCGGCCGAGGGCCAGGCTGACGTCCGGGAAGAACAGAACGATCGCCAAACCCACGACCTGGAGGCCAATGAAGGGCCAGAGGGAGTTGAAGATGTGGTTCAGACTTATCTCGGGCGGCGTCACCGATTTTAGATAGAAAGCCGCCTGCCCGAACGGCGGGGACAGATAACCCACCTGCATGGTGATGTTGAACAAAACGCCGAACCAGATCAGGTCATAGCCAAGCGCGATCACGACCGGCGCGAACACCGGCATGGTCAGCAGCATGATCGAAAACCAGTCCATGAAGCAGCCCAGGATGAGCAGGATCAGCATCATGATCAGGATGACCCCGATCGGATCCAGCGGCAGGCCGGTCATGATGCTTTTCAGATAGGCGATCCCGCCCAGCAGGTTATAGACGCCGACCATGGCGTTGGCGCCGATCGACAGCCAGATCAGCAGGCCGCAGGTCGACATCGTGGTGAAGAGCGAATCTCGGATCATCACATAGTTCAGGGTCCCCCGGATCGCGGCGGCGACCACGACGCCGGCGACGCCCATCGCCGCCGCCTCGCTGACCGAAGTGATGCCCGTATAGATGCTGCCCAGCACGGAGAAGATGATCAGCAGCGGCAGAATCACCTTCTTCATCGCCGCGAACTTGGCCGAGATCGGAATGTTGCGAATCTCCGGCGGCGCCGGCGGCCCGAGGGCCGGGTTGATCGCGCAGCGCACCAGCACATAAGACATGTACAGCAGGGCGAGCATGATGCCGGGCACGGTGGAGGCGATGAACAGATCGCCGATCGAGGTCGAGGTGGTGAGGCCGTAGAAGACCAGCACGAGGCTGGGCGGGATCATCGTCCCCAGAGACCCGCCGGCGCAGACCACGCCGATGGCGAGCTTGGAATCATACCCCAGCCGCAGCATCTGCGGCAGCGCGACCAGCCCCAGCAGGATCACTTCGCCGCCGATGATGCCGGTCATCGCCGCCATCACCGAGGCTGCGACCAGGGTCATCACCGCGACGCCGCCGGGCAGGCCGCCCGCCCAGATCTTCAGCGCCTCGTAAAGATCATGCGCGACGCCCGACTTGTCCAATATCGACGCCATCAGCAGGAACATCGGCACGGACAGGAGGATGTAGGAGTTTACGAAGCCGTAGGTCCGGAAAGTGACGATGGCGAGGCTGTTGATGTCGGCGAACAGGCCGCAGAACACGACCGCGATCAGGCCGGTTGCGAAGCCGATCGGCATGCCCAGCACGATGATCAGCAGCACGAAGGCGGCCAGCATCAGCAGCGAAATGACTTCGATGCCCATGGCTCAGGCCTCCGTCTTGAGGGCGCGAAGATCGGCCAGGAGATTGGAGATCATCTGGACGATCATCAGTAGGACACCCAGGAACATCGAGACCTTGACGATCACCGGGGTCGGTTGACGCCAGACCGATCCGCCGACTTCCCAATTCATCACCGACAGCGACGCCATCTTCCAGGCGAACCAGCTGAAGGCGATGAAATAGGCGATCGAAAGTAACGAAGTGACGATATCCGCCAAGAGCTGGACGCGTTTCGGATACCGGTCATAGAGCGCCGTGATCCGGATATGCTCGCGCCGCAGCAGGGCGTAGGAGCCGCCGATGAGGAAAGCGACCGCGATCAAGGTGGTGACGACGTCATAAACCCAGATCGTCGGTTCCTTGAACACCACGTCCAGGATCACGTCGTAGATCGTGACGCCCACCGAAATCGCGTAAGTGAAGCTGAGAAATTTCGAGATCGCTTCGATGCCGCGATCAACCGCGTTGTTGGTGACGGTGTTAACGCCCTGCGCTGCTTCTGCCATGAACCGACCTCATCAAGACGAGCTAGGAACGCCGGGCGGATCGGAGCTTTCCGATCCGCCCGGGATTCATCTTGAAGGGCCTAGAGCTTGCCGATCGAGGTCAGGAACTTGACCTGGCTGTCATAGATCTCCTTGGCGAGCGGGCTCTTCTTCGACCAAGTCTCCCAGACCCCGCGGGCGACCTGCCGCATCTCGCTCTTCTCTTTCTCGCCCCAGCTGACGAGAGTCGCCGGGTCGCGCTTGGCGGCGGCCTTGCGATCCTCCAACTCCTGGCTCATCCAGGTCGCGAGGCTCCATTCATCGGCGGCGGCGCGCACGACCGCCTGCTGATCCGGCGTCAGCGCCGTCCACTTGCGCTTGCTGACCACGAAGTCGGTCGAGTTCATCGAATGGATGCCGGGGTAGATCGCGTAGGGCGCGATGCGGTTGTAGCCGGCCTCGTCGTTCACCGACAAAGTGCCCCAGTCGGTCGCTTCGATCTTGCCGGTGTCGAGCGCGGTGTAGACTTCCGTGCCGGGCATGACCGAGACGGACGCGCCGAGCTTGGCGAAGATTTCAGCGGGGATGCCGTCGGGCGAGCGCATCTTCACGCCCTTGAAGTCGGCGATCGACCGGATCGGCTTCTTCGACGGGATCGATTCAAGGCCGAGGATGATCGGCGCGATGAAGACAGAATCCCAGCGGGCTGAGATCTTGTTCATGATCTCGTCGCCGCCGCCCTGGCGATACCACATGATCAGATGCAGCGGATTGTCATAACCGGTGGTGAGGTCCCAGAAGGCCGCCGCAGCCTCCTTGCCGCCCTGATAGGCCATGGTGCCGGAGGCCGCGTCCAGCAGACCCGCCTGGATCGCGTCCAGCGCCTCGGCTTGCGGCACGATCGTGCCGACCGGGAAGGTCTCGATGACCAGGGCGCCCTTGGTGCCGACCTTCACCCGCTCCGCAAACTTCTGAAATTCTTTGTACACGACCGTGTTCGGCCCGTAGAGGATCTGCGCCTTCCATTTATGCTGCTGCGCCTCGGCCGGTCCCGCGAACGCCAGCCCCAGCACGGCCGTGAACGCAAAGGTTCCCAGAATACGCCTGATCGATCGTATCATCCGCTCTCTCCCTGAACTGGACGTACGGTTAATCCGTCGTCCGATTAAGTGAGATCAGAAACCGAATGCAGCGTGCGGTCAACCGCGATGACTTCGATGGGCGATTCACGCTCTGGTCGACGCCCCCACGAAGCGTCCGCATCGTCTCCGCGTCGATCGTCATCTTCAAATCGGTTGGGAGCCGCCGCCGACGCGCCACGCCGGTAATCACTGCAACTCTCGAACATTCTTCAGAAATCGGCTTATGGCTAGGCTTAGCCCTGGGCCTTCCGGCTGACCAGGCCGCGCTTCGGTTCCTCAGCAAACCTCGGGCATGGCGCCGAACCTTCAGCGCGCTCGCCTTCCATGCCGACGGGTAGAATGCCGACTAGGTCGCCGCGCAGCTCGATCGTGCGCCAGCCGGCCTTAGGGACGAGGCGGATTTCTTCAACCAGCGACCGGATCAACGCCGTCGCGAGGTCAGCGACCTTGCGGCCAAGACGTTTGGGCGGAGGCGCGGGGACGGAGGCGCGGGGGCGGAGGCTCCGGCGCGTCGATCAAGGCATGTCCTACCGACTGTTCTCTGGTTCAAACCGCCTAAGCGTCAAATTCGAGAATGTCAGCGGAGAACGTCCGTCCATGTGACGTTTGTCACTCAAAACTGGACTGACCTGTGATAGGTCAGACAAGACTTTCCTGCATCCCGAGAATACAGAGCGCGCCGGCTTGACCCCACAGCTCATCAGTCGTCTGCTCGCGTCCACAGCGACGGCGGCCCTGATTGTGTTGAGTTCCGCTCAAGCGCAGTCGCCGCAGGCGCCGACGGTCGCGGCTGGCTCGGTCGCGATCACGCGGCAAGGGGCGACGACGGTCGTCACCCAGAGCACCGATCGCGGGATCATCGACTGGCGGAGCTTCTCGATCGGAGCGGGCGAGGCGGTGCGCTTCGACCAGCCGGGCCGTTCCTCCGTCACGCTGAACCGGGTCACCGGCTCCGAGCTCAGCCGGATCGACGGCAATCTCTCGGCCAACGGCCAGGTCTGGCTGGCCAATCCGAACGGCGTGATGATCGGCCCCGGCGGGCAGGTGAACGTCGGCGGCCTGCTGGCGACGACCGGGCGGATCGACGCGCAGGAATTCCTGCGGTCAGGCCGCGCGCAGATTGACCAGATCGCCAAGGACGCGGCGATCCTCAATGGCGGCTCCATCAGTATCGCGGAAGGCGGCTATGCGGGGCTGGCGGCGGCGGCGATCAAGAACGAAGGCGTGATCGCGGCGCGGTCCGGCACGGTCGCGCTGGGCGCCGGGAAGGCGATGACGGTCGATTTCGCCGGGGACAAGCTGATTCAATATCAGGTCACCCAGCCGCTGGAGCAGGCGCCGGCGAACGCCGACGCGCTGATCGTCAGCACCGGCACGATCGCGGCGCAGGGCGGGACGGTGCTGATGAGCGCCCGCGCGGCCAAGGGCGTGATGGACAGCGTCGTGAACCTCAAGGGTCACGTGGTCTCCAATACGGTTCGGGTCGACGGCGGCACGGTGGTGTTCGGCGACGGCGGCGCGGCTCAGGTCAGTGGCCGGATCGACGCCTCGAACGCGGCGGGTCTGGGCGGCAAGGTCGAGATCCTGGGCGAGAAGGTCGGCCTGTTGGACGGCGCCGCAATCGACGCCTCAGGATCGACCGGCGGCGGAACCGTGCTCGTCGGGGGCGACTGGCAGGGCAAGGGCGCCCCTGGCGCCAACGGCCAGAACGCGCTGGTCACCTACGTTGCGCCCACCGCGTCGATCAATGTTGACGCGACGACCTCCGGCGATGGCGGCAAGGCGGTCATCTGGGCCGATGACACGACCCGCTTCAATGGCGTGATCACCGCCAAGGGCGGCCTATCCGGCGGCGACGGCGGCAAGGTCGAAACCTCGGGCAAGCGTTCGCTCGACGTCGGCCCCATGGCCAGCGTGAACGCCAGCGGCCGCGCGCCGGCGGCGAAGGCGGGCTCATGGCTGCTCGATCCGGCGGACATCACGATCTCCAGCACGGGCACCGGCTCTCTGACCGGCGGCATCTATAATCCGAGCGGCGTCGCCACCGGCTCCATCTCGGACGCGACGATCATCGCCGGCCTCGCCACCACCGACGTCACGATCCAGACCTCGGCCGGCACCGGCTCCTTTGGCGACATCACCGTGACCGGCACCGCGAACATCAGCTACAGCGGCGGCACGGCGCGCACGCTCACGCTCGCGGCGGATCGCAACATCGTCATTCAATCCGGCGGCACGATCAATCTGCAGGGCGCCGCCCATAACATCGTCCTGAACGCCCGCGCCTTGGGCGGGGTGGCTGGCGCCATCGACGTCGCCGGCTATGTCGGCACCAGCGGCGGCGCGATCACGCTGGGCGGCGGCGCCGGCGCGACGGGCTTCGCAATCGGCGGCGGCGGCGGAATCGCCGAAGGCGTTCGGGTGCAAGGCAGCCTGCTCAGCAATGGCGGCAACATCACGCTGAGAGCCCGAGGCGCGAACAGCTATGGCGTGAACCACGCCGGGGGATCGATCAGCAGCGGCGCCGGCAATATCGACATCACTTCGGATGGCGGCTCCGGCGCGGCGGCGTCGTCGCACGGCTATTTCATGAGCGGCGGGGGCATAAACACGACCACCGGCGCCATTACGATCAACGCAACCGGCTCGACCGGGACCGGATCCACGTCGCATGGCTTTTACATGAACGCCGGCTCGGTCAATGCGACTTCAGGTTCAGGCCAGATCACGATCAACGGCTTCCGGGGCAACGGCAACGGATCGGTCAATGTCTATATTGGAGGCGGCACGGTCTCCTCCGTCAACGGGGCGATCAACCTCCTGGGAACGACCACGGGCGGGGGCGGCGGCACCGCCAATGTCGGCGTGCGGATCGACAACGGATCCTCGGTCGTCTCCACGGCGGGGGGAATCTTCATAACCGGAAACGGCGCCGCGGCCGGGATCGGCAGCGACTTCGGCATCAATATTGGCAATGGCTCGGCGGCCACGATCTCAACCGGCGCGACTGGGATCAACCTCAGCGGCGGCACCAAGGGCATCTTCCTGGTTAGCGGCACGCTCTCCGCCGCAGGTTCCTCGATCAACCTGACCGGCGATTTCCTCTCCGTCAGCGCGTCGACGATCTCCACCAGCGGTACCGTCACCATCGCGCCGGCCACGAGCACGACGTCGATCGGCGTCAATGGCGGCGCCGGCGGCCTGACCGTCAGCAACGCCACGCTCGCCAGCATCGCAGGATCGCCGACCGCGGTCACGATCGGGTCGGCCACCATGACCTCCGGCCAGATAAATGTCGGCGCTGGCCTCATTCTGCCGAGCGCGATCAACACCAACTTCACGACCGGCGGCGGCAACATCTCCTTCGCCGGGGCGATGGATGGACCGTCCAATGTCACGCTGGACGCCGGGGCGGGCACGGTCACGTTCGCGGGATCGGTCGGCGCCACCACCGGCCTTGGAAGTCTCGCGGTCAACAGCCTGCTCGATCTGAGCGGCACCGCCACCATGGCGAGCGGCGGGATAACCATAAACAGCGGCTTGGTCCTGCGCGGCGCCGCGCGCCTGATCGGCGCTGGCCAGGTGTCCATCACCGGCGCTGCGAACGCCTTCACGGCCGGGGCGGACAGCCTCACGCTCAACGGCGGCGCCGGCTACGTCCGTTTCGCCAGTATCGGCGCGACCTCGAGTCTGGCCAGCCTGACGGCGACGGCGAGCACGGTCAGCTTTACTGGCGGCACGATCCAGACGACCGGAACGCAGTCCTACACTGGCCAGATCCTGCTGAACGGAAGCGTCTCGCTGTCCACCACCAACGCTTCGGTGTTCTTTCCCAGCACGGTCAACGCCGTCACGTCCGGCGGCGCGGCTCTGACCGTCGCGACCGGCACGGGAACAGCCAGCTTCACGAGCGGCCTCGGCGCCTCGACCGCGCTCGCCGCGATCACCACAAACGCGGCGGCGCTCGGCACGATCGCCCGTACGACCGGAACGCAGAGCTATGGCTCGCTGATCATTCTTTCCAACACGGTCTTCTCGACCAACAATTTCGATGTGAGGGTCGCGGGCGCGATCAACTCCGCCACGGCCAACACGCTGACGTTCACCACCAATCTTGGCGGGGGCAAGCTAAGCCTCGGTGGCCAGGTCGGGAGCGTAAGCGCCCTCGCTGACCTCTCTCTCACCAACACCAGCGGCATCTTCTTGAACGGGGTCGTGCGAACCGCCGGTCAGCAGAGCTACGTCAATCCAGTAACGCTCTCGAGCAGCACATCCTTCTTCACCACAAACTCCAACATCACCTTTGATTCGACGGTGGATGCAGCGACGGCCGGCGGCGCCGCTTTGTCCACTGCGATCGGCACGGGCACGCTGTCGCTGACCGCCGGCGCCGGATCGACCACCGCGCTTTCCGAAATCAACACGTCCCGCGCCGTGATCGCTGGAGTGCTCGCGACAACCGTGTCGCAGAATCACGGCAACCTGATACTGCTCTCGAACGCGACGCTCAGCACCGTCAACAGCACCGTCTCCATTACCTCCTCTGTCGAGGGAACCACGGCCGGCGGGCAGAGCCTTACGATCGCGGCGGGCACTGGCGGCGTCTCCCTGCCAACGGCGATCGGCAACACCACGGCGCTGTCCAGCTTGACGCGCACCGGCTCCGGTCTGACCACCCTTGGCGGCACGATCGTTACGACCGGAACGCAGAACTTTGGCGGGGCGGTGACGACGACCACGGCCACCGCCTTCAGCACCAGCAATGCCGACGTCACCTTTACGGGCGCGCTGAACGGCAGTTCCGCCTTGAACTTTATCACCGGCGTTGGAACCGTCACCTTCGCTGGCGGCGCGGGCGGAACGACGGCGCTGACCGCTCTCACGGTCGGCCGCTCGGCGCTATCCGGAACGATCGTGACGACGGGAGCGCAGTCCTACACCACGGCGACCCGCCTGCTGGCGGACGTGCAGCTGAGCACCACCAACGCCTCGGTCGGTTTCAGCGGCGCGCTTCAGGGACCAGGGTCGCTGGCGATCGCCGCAGGCACGGGCGTCGTCAGTTTCGGGAGCGCGGTCAGCGCGACCACGCCGCTGAACAATCTAACCAGAACAGGCTCGGGCGCCACGGAGATCGGCGCGGCGATCCGCGCCACGGGTTCGATGAGCTTCGCTGGCGCCGTCCATGCCTCCGCCACGGCGGGGACGCTCAGCACGACGACCGGCGCCATCATCATACCCGGCGGGATCCAGGGGGCGGCGACCGCCAATGGCGGGCTCACCATAGCGAGCGCCAGCGGGAACCTTACCCTGCCGTCGAACGCCATCGGCAGCATAACGCCGCTGGCGAACCTGACGGTGACCAGCGCCGGCACGCTCTCGCTGACCGGCGCCGTCGGCACGATCCGGACGACCGGCGCGCAGAGCTTTGGCGCGGCGATGATCCTCGCCAATGGCTTTAACGTTTTCAGCACGACTAACGCCAATATCTTCTTCGGATCGACGCTGGATGGCACGGGCAGCGGCAACGCCGGGCTGACCGTGGCGGCGGGAACCGGCACGACCTCCTTCGGGGGCGCGCTCGGCGGGACGGCGGCGCTCGCCACGACCACAGTGACGGGCACGGGCCCGACGCTGCTCGGCGCCAACATCAGCCTGATCGGCAATTCCACCTTCGCGATCACCGGCGCCACGACCCTGACCAATAACGTCGTGGCCGCGCTTGCGAATAATGGCGGCAGCTTCGGCGGCGCGATCGACGGCGCGTTTGCGCTGAGCATCACCAGCAGCGGTTCGCCCCTCACGTTCGGCGGCGCCATCGGCGCGACAACCGCGCTGGCGTCCTTTACGT
>JBMLRS010000250.1:0-3187 GCA_049240905.1 Elsteraceae bacterium | reverse complement strand
CCCCGCCATCGTCTCAAAGCTGCCGCCATAGATGTCGTAGATGCCGAGGATGTCGGCGAAGAACAGGCTGTCGAACTTCCCGGCCTCCAGAACCCGCGCGATATGTTCATAGCGCGCGGGCTCAAGGAGGTCCGCCACGTCGGACTCCGGGTGGCGCCAAGCCCCATGATGATGACAGCTCGGCCCGGTCATCAGGAAGGCCACCAAATGCATCTGCCGCTTCGCCATAGAGCCCTCGACCTGTCCGACTATTGTCCGATGGCAGCAACTTTCATGCCCGGTGATCTCAGATCACAAGCACCGGGTCTCCCAGCACGTCGAAACGGGGGGTGACGCCCAGGCCCGGGCGATCCGCGGCGGTCATGCGGCCGTTCACCCGCTCCGGCGCCCCGTCGGCGATGGTGACCGTGCCGTAGCTGTTGAAGTCGGTCGCGGAGAAGCAGAACTCCTTCGGGGTGGAGCGGGCGAGATGGGCGATCGTGGCGGTCACGATGTCGCCGCCCCAGGTGTCCTCGATGGTCATCGGCAGGCCGGAGGCGATGCAGAGATCGCGCATCAGCCGCGCTTTCGTGAGGCCGCCGACCTTGGAGATCTTCAGGTTGATCGCGTCCATCGCCATGTCGGCGATGCCGCGCAGCAGCGTGTCCGGACCATAGATCACTTCGTCCAGGATCACCGGGCGCGCGGTGCGGCGGCGGACCGAGAGGCATTCCTCGTAGGTCGGGCAGGGCTGCTCGATATAGACGTCGACATTGGCGACGGCGGCGGCGATGCGGGCGGCCTCATGCATGGTCCAGCCGGTGTTGGCGTCGGCGACCAGCACGTCGCGCGGCTGCAGCATCTCCCGGCACAGATGGATGCGGGCGATGTCGTCATCCGCGTCGCCGCCGACCTTCAACTGGAACTTGGTGTAGCCCTCCGCGCGGTATTTCGCGATGTTGCGCGCCATCTCGTCCGGCGGCAGCTGGGTGATCGCGCGGTAGAGATCCACTTCCTCCTGCGCCGCCCCGCCCAAGAGCTGGTAGACCGGCAAGCCGGTGACCTTGCCCATGATGTCCCAACAGGCGATGTCGATCGGCGCCTTCACATAGGGATGGCCGCGCAGGACCGCGTCCATATGCCGGTTCAGCACGTCGAAGGAGAGGGGGTTGAGGCCGATCACCTTGGGCCCGATCTCGGCCAGGCCGGCGCGCACGCCTGCGGCGTAGGCCGGCAGATAGGCGGAGCCCAGCGGGCAGCATTCGGCGTAGCCGGTGATTCCGGCGTCGGTCTCCACCGCCACGACGGTCGAATCAAACGTCTCGACGAAATTGCCGTTGGACCAGCTGTAGCGGCCCTCCTTCAACGGCAGATCGACCTGCCAAGCTTTAATTCCGGTGATCTTCATGGATTCCTCTTCGGATGGTTCCGGAGATCAGGCGCCGCCGCTTGATCCTGGTCAAGGAGTCTGGAACCAATCCCTCCTGGGGAGGGTTGACTGCGCGACGCCGTCGCCGCGCCCTTACCCGAACGGAGCCTGACCCATGTCCGACATGAACCAAGAAATCCTGCTGGTGAGCCGACCGAGCGGCGCCGCCTCGGCCGACAATTTCAAGCTGGTGGAGACGCCGCTCGCCCCCTTGAAGGAGGGCGAGTTCCGCGTGCGCGGCCATTATCTCTCGCTCGATCCCTACATGCGCGGCCGCATGAACGAGACCAAGAACTACGCCGCGCCTCAGCCTTTGAACGAGGCCATGATCGGCGGAGCGGTCGGCGAGGTGGTGGAGAGCCGGCATGCCGGCTTCAAAGTCGGCGACAAAGTGGTGGGCGGTTTCGGCTGGCGGCTGTTCGCCGTGTCGGACGGGACGGGCGTCCGCAAGGTGGAGGAGGGGCGCGTTCCCTTGTCCGCCTATCTGGGCGCGGTCGGCATGCCCGGCGTCACCGCCTGGTACGGGTTGAACCGGATCTGCGCGCCGAAGGCGGGCGAGACCGTCGCGGTGAGCGCCGCCAGCGGCGCCGTCGGCGGGGTGGTGGGGCAACTGGCCAAGCGCAAGGGATGCCGCGTGGTCGGGATCGCGGGCGGCGCGGACAAATGCCGTTATGTCGTGGAGGAATTGGGGTTCGACGCATGCGTCGACTACAAGGCCGGACGCCTGGACGCCGACCTGAGGGCGGCGGCGCCCCAGGGGATCGACGCCTATTTCGACAATGTCGGCGGGCCGGTGCTCGACGCCGTGATCGATCAGATGAACGCTTTCGGCCGCATCGCGATGTGCGGGGCGATCGCCGGCTATGACGGCGCGCCGATCCCTCTGGCGAAGCCGTCGCTGATCTTGCGGTCGCGTTTGACGGTGCGGGGCTTCATCGTCTCCGAGCATCTGGAGGATTGGCCCCAGGCGCTGAGGGAGTTGGGCGATCTTGTCGCCAGCGGGGCGCTGAAATATCGCGAGACGATCGCCCAAGGATTGGCCAGCGCGCCGGAGGCGTTTCTGGGGCTGTTGAAGGGGCGCAACTTCGGCAAGCAGATCGTCAAGTTGATCTGAGTCTCGTCTGGCACGGCGTTTGCTAATCCAAATCAGGGAAGGTAAAACCCTGATTGAGATGGAGCACGCGCCATGCCGGTGAAGACTTCCTTCAATAGAATTGCGTCTATTTTCCTGTCTGTATCGCTTATTTCTGGATCGATGATTGCAGCGACATCGACCAATGCTTGGTCGCAGACGCTGATGGAGAAGATCAAAAAATCCGGTAAAGTCACGGTTGGAACGGAAGCGCAGTTGCCGCCATTCGAATTCATCAAGGATGGCAAGATCGTCGGCTACGGCAAGGACATCCTCGACTACATCGTCAAGGATCTGAACGTCCAACTGGTCCAGTTGGACCTGCCCTGGCAGGGCATCCTGCCGGGCGTGCTGGCCGGCAAGTTTGATTTCGTCGCGACATCCGTCGGCATGCGCGAGGAACGCGTCTCGAAATACGCCTTCACCATGCCGATCGCCTACGGCCAGGACTTGGCCTTGAAGCGGGTCGCGGACAAGTCGATCAAGTCGATCGACGACCTCAAGGGCAAGGTGGCGGGCACGCAGCTCGCTTCCTCCAGCGAGGCGTCGGCCAAGAACTTCGACGCCAAAATGAAAGCCGCCGGCCGCGGCTTCAAGGAGATCAAGCTCTACACCAGCCACCCGGAGACCTATCTGGCGCTGGCGAA
>JBMLRS010000249.1:0-1113 GCA_049240905.1 Elsteraceae bacterium | reverse complement strand
TGATCGACCGCTCCATCATCAAGCCGCTCGGCGTCTCGATCGCGGATCAATTGGCCGTCGTCTATCTCGGCCGTGGCGTCGGCGCGGAGTATCGCGACGGGATCGCCGCCCAGGTCGCCGGCGGACCAAGCGCGGACATGCAGAGAGCCTTCTTCAACGCCGCGATCAACGATGGCGTGTTCACACGGTTCGACAGCGCGCAGACCGTCGCCAACAAGACCTTCCTGAATGTTTTCGGCGTCCAGGCCAGCCTGTTCGAACAGACCGCCTGGGCCAACGCCGTCTCCTCCGGCGCGGTCGCCAAGGAGCAGCTGCCCTGGGTGATGTTCGTCTCCTATCTGGGCGCCACCAACGTGCCGGCCAGCTATCAGGTTCCCGCGCAGAGCCGGATCATCGCCGCCGACGCCTTCTCCAACCTGATCGACGCCGCCGCCGACGCCAAGCTGGGGATTCCGGGGGCCAGCAACGCCGCCGCCGCGCGCAGTTGGCTTCTCTCGATCCGCACCCAGGCGGACGCCGCGCGCAAGGTCGCCTCAGCCAGCGCCGATCTGGCGACCATCCTCACCACCAACAAATTCATGGAGCGCGGCGCGCTGGATCCTGACGCTTCGAGCGTCGACAGCTATGCCATCGCCGATCTCGGGGCGATCGACCTGACCCCGCTGATCGGGATTTCCTGATGCGTTTTCGGCTTTGGCGATTCAGGCCAGCTTGAAGACGCGCTACCGCTTGTCCAGTCCGAAGAACGGTCGCAGCCAGACGCCGATCGCCGTTCCCGGCAGGGCCGCCGCGATCCAGACCCAGCCATGCAGGCTGCCGGAGGCGACGCCGGAGATGAAGGCCGCGATGTTGCAGCCGGTCGCCAGCACCGCGCCATAGCCCAGCATCAGCCCGCCCAGCAGCGCCGAGACCAGCGGGCCGAACCCGATGCGCCAGGTCGGCTTGAACTTCCCCGCCAGCCCCGCCGCCAGCAGCGCGCCCAGGATGATGCCGAGATCCATCACGGAGAAGACATCGTCCCAGAACGGGCGGGACAGCGCCTCCACGCGGGTCGGCTGCTCCCAGAAGCTCCAGAAATGCGGATCATCCAACCCGGTGTGATCCACGATCCGC
>JBMLRS010000248.1:0-2333 GCA_049240905.1 Elsteraceae bacterium | reverse complement strand
GGCAGCAGACGCGCCCGCTCCGCCGCTTCGCGTTCGGCCTGGAGCCAGGCTTCGAAGTTCACGGCGGGCATCGGTCGCCCGTAATGGTAGCCCTGGGCGATGTCGCATCCGACCGAGCCCAGATACTCCACATGAACCGGGGATTCGACCCCCTCGGCCACCACCTTCAAGTTCAGACAATGGCAAAGGTTCGTGATCGCGCGCACGATCAGGCGGTGGCCCTGGTTCTCGTCCAGGTCATAGACGAAAGAGCCGTCGATCTTCACGACGTCGACCGGAAAACGGCCGAGATAGCTGAGCGAGGAATAGCCCGTGCCGAAATCGTCGATGGCGATGGTGACGCCCAGCGAGCGGAGCCAATCGAAGGTCTCCAGCACGACCTGATCGTCCTGCATCAGAACGCCTTCGGTGATTTCGATCTCCAATGCGCTGGGATCGAGGCCGGTCTGCTCCAGCGCGGCGGTGATCGAACCGACCACGCTCTGCCGACGGAACTGCACGAGCGACAGATTCACCGCCACTTTCAGATCGCCGAAACCAGCCGCGCGCCAACGCTGCGTGTCGCGGCAGGCGGACATCACGATCTGATCGGTCAGCGGCGCGATCAGGCCGCTGCGTTCGGCCAGGGGAATGAAGATGTTGGGTGGGATCAGGCCGCGCTCGAAATGGTTCCAGCGCGACAACGCCTCCATGCCGATCACCCGGCCGGTCGCGATGTCGATCTTCGGCTGGTAGTAGACTGAAAACTCGTTGGCCTCGAAGCCGCGGGTCAGATCGCGCCGGACCGAGGCGCGCGCCTCCGTGCTGGCCGACATCTCCGAGCGGTAGAACTGGTAGCGCCAGATCCGATCGCCATGCGCGCCGACAAGAGCCAGCTTGGCGTTGTGCATCAGCTCGGCCGCCGTCGCGCCGTCGCCCTTGAGGCTGGCCATGCCGACGGCGCAGGCGATGTCGACCTCGAAGCCCTGGGCCGCGACGATCGGCTTGGATTGGAAGCCTTCGATCATCCGCTCGGCGACGACGGCGGCGGCGTCGCGGTCGGCCAGGTCGGGCACCACCAACCCAAAAATTGTGCCCGCGACTCGGCCGATGATCGCGCCCTTGCCGGCGATGTCGATGATGCGGTCGGCCACCGCGCGCAGCACCTGATCAGCCTGGGCGTGGCCGAGCACGTCGTTGATGTCGCGAAAATCCTCGATTCCGACCAACACAAGGAAGGAGCGGGAGTCGGACTTGGCCATCTGGTCGTCGAGAATCGACAGAAAATAAGAGCGGTTCGGGAAGCCGGTCAGATCGTCATGCTTGACCAGATGCTCCAGCCAACCAGAGTCAGCGGGCGTCGGCGCGTCGCCCGCGACCAGCACGTCGACCACCGAGCCGTCCTCCAGCGAGACGCTCACGCCGCGCATGCCGGCGCTCTCACGACGGGCCTCAAGCGCTTCCCAGCCTTCGCTGACTCCGCGCCGGACACCCGAGGGATCGCGGTACGCCGCAGCGAGCAGCAGGTCGTGATCTTCCGGGGTCGAATTCATGCTAACTGAGGATGGCCTAGTGTAATCGTAACCCTCTTGTGATAGGCGGATCGCCGCATGCAATCAAGCGATGGCGACGCAGGAAATGGTCGCACGACGCGGTAAAATTTTTTTGGGGTTGAATCTTCGCCATGGTCGCTGACACCACGATCGTTCCGCGCCGGGCTCTGCTTTCGGTGTTTGACAAGACCGGCCTGCTCGAGCTCGCGCGCTGCCTTCACGCTCAGGGGGTCGAGTTGGTCTCCAGCGGCGGCACCGCGCGCGCCCTCGCCGAAGCCGGGCTGCCGGTGATCGAGGTGGGCGACTACACCGGCTTTCCGGAGATGCTGGATGGGCGGGTGAAGACGCTGCATCCGAAGATTCATGGCGGAATCCTGGGGCGACGCGGCGACGCGGGCCATCGCGCCACCATGGCGGAGCATGGAATCGGCGGCATCGATCTGGTGGTGGTGAATCTTTACCCCTTCGAGGCGACCATCGCCGCCGGCGCGGACTATGAGCGCGCCGTGGAGAACATCGACATCGGCGGCCCAGCGATGATCCGCTCCGCCGCGAAAAACCACGTCGACGTGGCCGTGCTGGTGCGGCCGGAGGATTACGGCGCGGTGATCGCCGAGCTGAAGGAGAATGGCCGGTTGAGCCTGCCGCTGCGTCAGCGCCTCGCCGCGACCGCCTTCGCCCGCACCTCCGCCTATGACAGCGCGATCTCCGCCTGGTTCGCCCGGCAGATTGATCTGGTCCCGGCCCCTTATCTTACGGTCGGCGGCCCGCTGATCGCCGGGCTGCGCTACGGCGAGAACC
>JBMLRS010000247.1:3629-3976 GCA_049240905.1 Elsteraceae bacterium | reverse complement strand
AATGAGGTTCTCCAGCTCTCGGACATTGCCCGGCCAGCTGTAGTTCTTCAGCCGCTCCATCGCCGCGTTGTCCAGCGCGCGGGCGCCGCCCGTGGTCCCGACCAGCTTGAAGAAATGCCGAACCAGCGCGGGCACGTCCTCCAACCGTTCGCGCAGCGGCGGCAGACGCATCGGCACGACCGCGAGGCGGTAATAGAGGTCCTCCCGGAACAGACCCTGGCGGATCTGCTGGCGCAGATCGCGGTGAGTCGCGGCCACGATCCGGACGTCGGCGCGGATCGGCGTGCGCCCGCCGATGGTCGTGTACTCGCCTTGCTGCAGCACGCGCAGCAGCCGGGTCTGCGCCT
>JBMLRS010000247.1:1481-3619 GCA_049240905.1 Elsteraceae bacterium | reverse complement strand
CCCGATTTCGTCCAGAAACAGCGTGCCGCCCTGCGCTTGTTCGAAGCGCCCGGCCGAGCGGGTGGCGGCGCCGGTGAAGGCGCCTTTTTCGTGACCAAACAGGTCAGATTCGATCAACTCGCGCGGGATCGCCGCCATGTTGACCGCCACGAACGGGCCGTTGCGGCGCTTGCCGAGATCATGCAGAGCGCGCGCGACCAGCTCCTTGCCGGTGCCGGACTCGCCGACCACCATCACGGTCAGATCGGTGCCCATCAGGCGGGCCAGCGTGCGGTAGATGTCCTGCATCGCCGGCGAACGGCCGATCAGCGGCAGGTTCTCTTCGATGTCGCCTTCGTCATGGTCGGCGGCGACGGGAGCGGCGCGAGACGCAGACAAGGCCCGTTCGACCACCCGGACCATCTCGTTGAGATCAAAAGGCTTTGGCAGATACTCGAAGGCCCCGCGCTCCGTCGCCTTGACGGCGGTTTGCAGGGTGTTCTGCGCGCTCATCACGATGATGCGCAGGTTTGGGCGAACTTTCCGGATCTTCGGGATCAGATCAAACGCGTTTTCATCGGGCATCACCACGTCGGTGATCACCAGATCGCCTTCACCCTCTTCGACCCATTTCCAAAGAGAGGCGGCGTTGCCGGTGCTGCGCACGTCATAGCCCAAGCGGACCAGAGCCTGGGTGACGACGGTTCGAATGCCGCGATCATCGTCTGCGACGAGGATAGTGGCGCCGATTGGTTTGCTCATTGTCTCTTTCAGCGCCTTAGGCGCGCGCATCGATCCCATTTCCGCCGATGGTCGCCATGGGGAGCATGACCCGGAAAACGGTTCGCCGCGGCTGACTGTCAAATTCGATCATCCCACCATGATCGCCGATTATCTTGGCGACCAGAGCAAGTCCAAGGCCAGTTCCGTTCTGTTTCGAGGTAATAAATGGATCGAACAGGTTGGACCGGATGTCCTCCGGTATCCCGGGACCGTTGTCCTGGATCGACACCAGCAAGGGCAGATGGGTTCTACGATCCGCCCCTGTGATCGCGAGGCGCGTGCCCTGCTGATAGCCGGTCGAGAGCGTGATTTCCGCCCCGTCATGCGGCGCGGCTTCAGCCGCGTTCTTCACCAGATTGAGGAACACTTGGATCAGTTGATCGCGGTTGCCGAGGACCGGCGGCAGAGACGGATCGTACCGCTCCAGAAACCGCACATGGGCCCCAAAGCCGCTTTGCGCGGACCGACGCACGCGCTCCAGGATTTCATGGATGTTGACGGCGTCGCGCGCCAGCGGCGCAGGGTCGGAGAACGCCTCCATCCGCGCCACCAGCCCACAGATCCGATCGACCTCGTCGATGATCAGGCGGGTCAGATTGCGGTCGCGGCTGTCGACCACGCTCTCCAGCAGCTGGGCCGCGCCGCGAATGCCGGACAGCGGGTTCTTCACTTCATGCGCCAGCATCTCCGCCATGCCGGTGACCGACCGGGCGGCGGAGCGATGGGTGAGCTGACGATCCAGCTTGCGCGCGATCGAGCGCAGCATCAGCGACAGCACCAGATATTCGGGCTGATCCGGTAGCGGGGCCACTTCGCAGCTGATCAACTGCGCGCCAGTGCGCGGCGAGTCGATCGAAAGGTCGAAGCCGGAAACGGTTCCGCCGCTGTTGCGGCATTGCGCGATCAAATCGAACACAGGGCAGTCGCCGGGCAGGAAAGCCTCCAGCGGTTGGCCGCGAAGGTTGGCCTCGGAGATGTCGAACAGATTCTCAGCCGACGCATTGGCGGAGATCACGCGATTGAACGCGTCCATCACGATCACGGGGTGGGCGAGCGCGTTCAGAACGCCGACCGGGTCGCAGGCGACCGCCTGCGGAGGGCGCGTCGCGGTCGAAAGCATCAAGCCGCCAACTCCAGATCGTCCGGGCGTTGGATCAGCGGTTCGTAGAAGCCCCGCACCAACCGCCGCACTGCCTCGGCGTCGTCGGTCGTGTTAACTTTACCTCGAAAGTCAGCTGATCCTATCAACCCTTTGGAATACCAGCCAATATGCTTACGGGCGATCTTCAGGCCGGGCTCCGCGCCATAGTGCGAGAGCATGGCCTCCAGATGCTCCAGCACCACGCTCAGCTGTTCAGCGAGGCTGGGATCGGGAC
>JBMLRS010000247.1:0-1471 GCA_049240905.1 Elsteraceae bacterium | reverse complement strand
GCAGGAAATGCGCGGCTAGAGCCGGGAACCAGGGGCGCCCATAGCTGCCGCGCCCGATCATCACGCCGTCCGCCCCGGATTGCTCCAGGCAGGCGGTCACGTCGTCAAGGCTATTGAGATCGCCGTTGGCGACCACCGGGATCGATACGGCGTTTTTCACTTCCCGAATGAAGGCCCAGTCGGCGTGGCCGTTATACATCTGGCAGCGGGTGCGGCCATGCACGGTGATCATCTTGATCCCGGCTTCTTCGGCGATCTTGGCGAGGCGAGGCGCGTTCCGGCTGGCGTCGTCCCAGCCCGTGCGCATCTTCAAAGTCACCGGCAATGAGACCGATTTCACAGTCGCCTCAATAATGGCGGCGGCCTTCAACTCGTCGCGCATCAGGGCGGAGCCGGCGTAGCCGTTGACCACCTTCTTGACCGGGCAGCCCATGTTGATGTCAATCAACGCCGCGCCCTGGTCGGCGTTCAGTTTCGCGGCCTCCGCCATCACGCGCGGCTCACAGCCGGCGAGCTGCACCGCCATAGGGTGTTCTTCAGCCGAGTTTTGCGCCATTAACAAGGACTTGCGCGACTCTCGGATCATGGCCTCGGACGCGATCATCTCGGAGACGACGAGGCCGGCGCCGTAGCGTTTGACCAGACGGCGGAACGGCATGTCCGACACGCCGGACATCGGCGCGAGGATCACGGGGTCTTCGAGGGCGATGCCGCCGATAGAAATGCCCATTTATTAGGCGACCTGGAGAAATGATTGATTTTTGGGCTATAACGCAACCGTCACGGATTGGAAAGCTCTAGCGGCATGTTGCATTGCGGCAAATTAACATTTTCTTCCTCCGGGTCGCGCGCGCCAGAGAAACGATCTACGCAAATAGTGATAGAAAGCTGAAATCATGGACTATTCGCGATGAAGGCCGCTGCTCTGATCGTCGCCGGCGGTAGCGGACGCCGGTTCGGCGCATCGACGCCGAAGCAATATCTGACGCTTGCAGGACAGTCTGTATTGCAGCGCACAATTGACGTTTTCCTAGGCAATTCACAGATTGCGCTTGTCCAGGTCGTCATCAACCCGGACGCGGCGCCGCTTTACGAGCAGGCGACGACCCAACACGCCCGCCTTCTGCCCCCAACGGCAGGCGGCGCGGAGCGCCAAGACAGCGTGCGCGCCGGCCTCGAGGCGCTGGTTCCCCACAAGCCGGACTTCGTGCTGATCCACGACGCCGCCCGCCCCTTCCTGGATCCGGCTCTGATCGACCGCACGCTGGAGGCGGCCAGGGACGGCGGCGCGATCGCCGCGGTGCGGATGACCGACACAGTGAAGCAAGCCGCCGGCGCGCGCGTCACCGACACGCTCGATCGCTCCATCCTCTGGCGCGCGCAGACGCCACAGACCTTCCGCTTCCAGGACATTCTCTCCGCCCATCGCGCCGCGATCGGCCTCGCTCTGCCCGACGACGCAGCCGTGGCG
>JBMLRS010000246.1:0-2703 GCA_049240905.1 Elsteraceae bacterium | reverse complement strand
GGCGTCAGCCCCTTTGACGCCGATAAAGGACTTCAAGAACTCCATCACCATGGGAAACTTCTCCAAAGGGCGTCGGCGAGACGCCGACCGCGCATATGTGGGAGGGAACCAAGCCGTTTGGCAGGGGCGCGGGCGGAATTTCTCCAAACCGCCCTAACGGATGAAATGCGGAAGGAACCTCGCGGCGTTCGTTGTGATCATGCCGTCGCTCTCGCGAATTCCAAGACCCGCGGGTTCGTCGCCCACCATCCAAAGCCCCAGCACGGCGTTGCCCTCGGCGAGCGGCGCGAACTCCTGATGGATCGCGCCCTCCGCGCCGAACTCGCCGCCAGTCTCAGCCAGGAGCCGACCGGCCTCGCGGATCGCGACATTGGCCCCTTCCCAGGCGAACATAGCCTTTGACACATGGCGACGCGCGCCGAAGCGCGCCGGATCAGTGTGGGTTTCCAGCAGATTGGGATGGTGCGGAAACATCTCCCAGGCCACCGCCCATATCCCCTTATTGTCCAGCAGGCAACGCCAGGGAGGCTCGATCCAGGCCGGTCTCGGCCCTTCGAAAGTCATCGCCGCCATGTCCCGGAACATCCAGTTCCACGGATACATCTTGAAGATCGCTTCGATCGGCTGATCCTCCAGGTCAACGAAACCGCCCTGAAGAAAACCGAGTTGGTCGATCGGGATGGTCTTGGTGAGCCAGCCGGCTTCGAGAGCGGCCGCCTCCAGATAGGCCGTCACCGCCTCGTCCTCGACATGGGGAACCAGACAGGTCAGATGCAGCGCCTGCGCGTTGAGCCGCAGGCGCAGCTTGCGCCATTGCTCCACCAAGGCTTCATGAATGCCGTTGAACTGATCGGTGCCGCCAAGGGCGGCGGCGCATTCCTCGAACCAAGTCCATTGCACGACGGAGGATTCGAACAGGCTGGCCGGCGTCTCTGCGTTGTATTCAAGGAACTTCGGCGGCCCTTCCCCGTTCCAGGCGATGTCGAACCGCCCATCGAGACTGGCGTCGCGTCGCAGCCAGGAGGCTTCGATCACGCGCGCCTGCTCCGCCGGAACGCCCAGCAACGGCCAAAGCTTCTCCGACACGACGCGATCGGCCGCGCGCATCAACAGAGTCAAGACCTCGGTCCCGGCCGCCTCCAGCTCGTGGATTTGGTCTTGGCTGAAAGACCAGCAAGCCGATTCGTTCCAGTAGGGCGCCGCATCATTGAGATCCATCTCATAGCCAAGCGCCGCGACCCTCGCCCGCCAATCCGGGCGAGGCGTCAGAACATGCCGTTTCATCGTCAACTCCCGACGCTGGTGGCGCTCGCGCGCCCCGTTCCGCCCAGCACGCCGCGCTGCGCGGTCTGCGCCGGGGCGGAGGCGGTCGGCGCGCTGGGGCCGGCGCCGCGGGAATAAGCCCAACCGCCGCCAGCGCCTGGACTGGACCCGCGATCGTCCCGATTGCGCGGCGGGGCCTGCCACGGCGCCTGGCCAGGCAGGTATGAATAGCCGCGAGGGTCACGATACACCGGTTGCGGAGCGCCGAAGCCGCCGCCCAGCGCTTGCCCCAGCATGAAACCCGCCATCGCCGGCAGAAACACGTCGCCCACGCCTCCCGGAGGACGTCGTGGTTCGCAATTGCCTACGCCATGCATGGCTTCGCAGGATTTCGGATCAGTGTAGCGGGGGGCCGAGGCGACATGCTCCTCCGCCACTTTCGCGGCGGCCGCGTCGCAATCGGCCTTGGCGTTGCCCGCCAGCATGCATTGCTCAACCGATCCGAAAACCGGGGGCGCCGGCGGCGGCGTCTCGTCGCACCCGGCGACACCGACCATCACCACCATGCTTCCCGCCGACACCCAAGAAACCCGCCGCGACCGCAGCATGCCTTATCTCCTCCGGCGCCTGCGCGCCGCGACTAACGATATGGGAAGCGTTCCCATCATGCGGGAGGAGGACCTCATGCCGACGGTGTGAGGCAGGCCGCGTTGATCAAGCCGACGGCGACCGACGCCCCACCCAGAAACACCCCGTAGCTGAGAGTGTCGCTCTCCATGCCGCGCTTCAGATCCGGCAGAAGCATCCGGACGATGAAAAAGCACAGCAGTTGGAAGAACAACGCGGTCACGCCCCAGAGCGCGAGATCCGAAAGGCTCGCGGCGTAGCGCACAGCCGAACTCAGCGCCAAGGCTTGGCCAAGGATCATGCCGGACAAGCTGCAGGCCGCAGCCTTATTGCCAGCGCGGATAAGACGTAACTCTCGGTAGGGCGTGATCTGCGCGTAGATGGTCACGGCGGCGATCAGCAAACCCAGCGCGACCGCCATATAGCTCAGATAGGCCGGCGCGAATCGCGCGTAATACGAGAACTCATGCATGCGTTGGCGCCTCTTCTCGTCAGGTCCCGCCTATATCATCGTTTCCCGCGGCGTCGCCACCCTTGCCGGAGCGCCCTTCCTAGCGTAACAGCCCCGCATGACCCAACGCACCTCCCTGCATATCGTCGGCGGCGGATTGGCTGGATCGGAGGCCGCCTGGGCCGCCGCCGAAGCCGGTCAGCCCGTCATTCTCCATGAAATGCGCCCCACGGCGAAGACCGACGCGCATCACGGCGACCGGATGGCCGAGCTGGTCTGCTCGAACTCCTTCCGCTCGGATGACGCGGACTACAACGCCGTCGGCCTGCTGCATGAAGAGATGCGGCGCTGCGGCTCTTTGA
>JBMLRS010000245.1:0-4201 GCA_049240905.1 Elsteraceae bacterium | reverse complement strand
TGCATGGCGATCACCGAGCCGTTGGAGGCCGCCGTGGTGGCCGCCGCCCACAAGGCCGAGGCGGCGATCCCGAAGCGCATCTCCTTGCCTTCCAGATTGCCGTCGCTCTGGTCCAGCCCCAGCCCCGCAAGCGCCGGGTTCGGCTGCGCCTCCGCCCAATAGGCCACGAACACGCCGATGGCGGTCAGCGCGGCCATCGCGCCGAACAGCGCCCAGCCCTGCTTCTGATCGCCGGCCATGCGGCCATAGCTGTAGGTCAGACCCGCCGGCAGCAGCAGGATCAGCAGCAGTTGAACGAAGTTGGAAAGCTCCGTCGGGTTCTCGAACGGATGGGCCGCGTTGGCGTTGAAGAAGCCGCCGCCGTTGGTCCCCAGCTGGCGGATCGCCACCTGGCTCGCGACCGGCCCGGCCGGAATCGACTGCGCGGCCCCATCCAGCCCGGCGGCGCTCACCGCCGCGCCCATGGACTGCACCACGCCCTGGCTCATCAGGAAGAAGCCAAGGATGATCGACAGGGGCAGCAGCACGTAAAGCCAGCAGCGAGTCAGATCGACCCAGAAATTGCCCAGCGTCGGCGTCTTGCCGTCGGTCGGGCGGCTGCGGGTGAAGCCGCGCGCGACCGCGAACAGCACGGCGACGCCCACCGCCGGGGAGACGAAGTTCTGCCACCCCAGCGCCAGCATCTGGCTCAGATGGCTGAGGGTCGCCTCGCCGGCGTAGGCCTGCCAGTTGGTGTTGGTCGCGAAGCTGACCGCGATGTTGAAGGCCAGATCCGCCGGCACGGGGCCGAATCCCTGCGGGTTGAACGGCAACCATTGCTGGCAGCGCAGCACGGCGTAGGTCAGCAGCATCGAGACCAGGCTGAAGGCCAGCATCGACAGAGTGTAGGATTTCCAGGACTGCGCCGCGCCCTTCACCCCCAGAATTCTGTAGATCAGCTGCTCGACGGCGGCGATGATTCGCCCGGCGCGGCGGTCCTCCGCCTCGAAAACCCAATGCAGATAGAGCCCGACCGGCTTGGTCAACGCCAGCAGGACAAGCGCGTACAGGGCGATCAGCCCCCATCCTGCGACGGTCATCGCGGATCCTCTTCGATCATCTTCAGGGCGAAGCCGCTAGAAGCGTTCAGGGCGCAGCAGCGCATAGACCAGATAACCGGCCAGCAGCAGAGCGACGACGCCGCCCAGGATATAGTCGATGGTCATGCGATCTCTCGCTTCAGGCCTGCTCCGCCGCGGACACCGCGCCGCGGAGAAGGGCGAAGAACCCTAGCACAAGCGCCAGAAACACTGCATCAAGCATCGGATTGCTCCGTTCGGCGACGGCGACGGCCGACGATCTCCGACCGCGCATTAACGCCTTTCCTTTTCGCGCTGCAACATCGCATTTCGAATGGCTGGGATGCCGGAAAGCGATAAGATGTCGCGGTTTATTAATTGACGACTGGTTGGCGTGTTTTTCGCGCGCCGCGTCGCACGGTCTGCTATCAGGAGCCGTTCATGTCATTTTGGAGCCTATAATGGAGCAATCGTCGCTGAAAAACGGCATGGCGGAGCGTCTCGCTCTCTATCAGATCTCCGCCGCCGAATTGGAAATGCTCCGAACCCTCGCCGACTTCGCGGTCGACAAGCTCCCGCGCCTTCTGGAGAGCGCGAATCCGATCCTCAGCACCGTCCCGGAATATCGCGGCGCGCTCGACGATCCGATCATTAAGCCCCTGCGACTCTCGCATTGGGTGCGCCTGCTCTCCGGACGGCTTGACGAAAGCTTCATCACCTCCGCCAACGCGCTGGCCGTCGCCTATTTCGACAAGGGGATTCCCGGCTACGCCGTCACCACCAGCCACTTCACGGTCCTGAACGCGATCAAGACGGAGTTGCAGCAGGGCGCGAAGAGCGGCGGTCAGATCGTGATGCGCGGTCGCAACGAAGACGTCGACCAATTGATCAACATCGTCTCCAAGGCGATCTGGTGCGACCTTGAGCTGTTGATGGAATCCTTCATCGTCGCCCGCAAAGAGACCCGCCGCGCGGAGTTGCACAATCTGGCGCAGGTGTTCGAAGGCAAGGTCGGCAATCTGATCAAGACGCTTACCTCGGCCTCGCTCGATCTGGAAACCACCGCCCGCGCGATGGCCACCATCGCCAAGCGCGCGGACAACCGCTCGCGCGAGGTCGCGAACTCGGCGGATCAGACCTCCGGCAACGTCCAGATGGTGGCCAGCGCGACCGAGGAGCTGTCCGCCTCGATCCTGGAGATCGGCGGTCAGGTCGCCCGCTCCACGCAGATCGCCTCGCAGGCCGTGACCGACGCGCGCCGCACCAATGAGACCGTCGAAACCCTCTCCTCCACGGCGGAGCGGATCGGCGAGGTCGTGAAGTTGATCGAGGAGATCGCGGCGCAGACCAACCTGCTGGCGTTGAACGCCACCATCGAGGCAGCGCGCGCCGGCGAGGCCGGAAAGGGCTTCGCGGTCGTCGCTTCCGAAGTGAAGAATCTCGCCAGCCAGACCGCCAAGGCGACCGACGAGATCACCAGCCAGATCAGCGAAATCCAGAACGCCACACGCGATGCGGTGGAGGCGATCGGCGCCATCAGCCTGACCATTGACGAAATCAACCAGATCGCGACCTCGATCGCCGCGGCGGTGGAGCAGCAAAGCGCCGCCACCCGCGAGATCGCCCGAAACGGCCAGCAGGCCGCCGATGGGATGCAGGAGGTCTCGGCAACCATCGCCGACGTCAGCCAGGCCGCCTCGGAGACCGGCGACGCCGCCGGCGGCGTGCTCTCCTCCGCCAGCCAGCTCGCGGGCCTTTCCAAGACCCTGCGCGGCGAGGTCGACGACTTCCTGCGCGAGATCCGCACCGGCTAACTTGACGGCGACACGCGTTCTTTTTGGTGACCGCCTCTCTTCACTCCGAGCCTGACGAAGGGTGAGCCAGCGGAAATCGCGTGAATGTCGTCAAGCAAGTAGGGTCCGATCGTCTGTCGCTTGCCGGTAATGCAAATTTGCATTACTTTTCTGCGCTAGCAGGAGGGATCGTCATGACGACGCTGACCGTCACCGCGCGGGGTCAAGTCACCTTCAAGAAAGACGTGCTGAAGCATCTCGGCATCCAGCCGGGCGACCGGATCAGGCTCGATCTGTTGCCCGGCGGCAAGGCGGCGCTGCAGGCGATTGAGCCGACCGGCTCCTGGGAGGAACTGCGCAGCCATTTCGCTGGAAAGACCAAGGACGCGACGCTCTCGATCGAGGAGATCAACGACGCCATCGCCAACGCGGGCGCCGCGGCGGGGATGGCCGGCCTGAACGACGAATGAAGATCGCCGCGGACACGAATGTCCTGCTGCGCGCCCTTATCCCAGGAGACGACGCACAACAGCGCTTGGCGATCGAAACCCTGCGGGCGGCCGAATTGGTGGCGATCAGCGTCCATTGCCTGTGCGAGTTCGCGTGGGTCTTGGAGCGGAGCTACGGCATGCCCCGCGCGGATGTCGCCGCGTCGATCAGGCGTCTGATGAACACGAATAACGTCGTCCTCAACCGCCCGGCCGTCGAAGCGGGTCTCGCGATGATGGAGGTCGGCGGGGATTTCGCGGATGGCGTCATCGCCTATGACGGCGCCTGGCTCGGCGGCGAAACCTTCGTGTCATTCGACAAGCAGGCGGTCAAACTGCTCGCCGCGCAGGGCCAAGCCGCACGGACGCCCTGATCCAAAGCCGATGGAATGTCTCGGCGTTGATTGAAAATGCCGCGCGCCGGACCACTTCGCTGTCTTTGCAAGAGAGCGGTTGATGGCGACCAAGACAGGCGAAGCGACCCGCGCGGCCGGGCTCGCAAGGATGGAAGCGTTTCTGCCGGCCTCCGGTCGCGACTACGCGCGGGACCGCAACGCCGACCATGGCCCAGGGGAGCGGAGCAACGTCTCCATGCTCTCGCCCTATCTGCGTCATCGCCTGGTCACCGAGCGCGAACTGCTGGAGCGGACGCTCTCCCGCCACTCGCTTCAGGCGGCGGAGAAATTTGTCCAGGAAGTGTTCTGGCGCGGCTACTTCAAAGGCTATCTGGAGGCCCAGCCGCAGATCTGGACGCGCTACCGACGCGCGCTTGACCAGCAGCTCCAGGCCCTGGAAAGCGACGCCGCCCTGGCCAGGAAATACCAGCGCGCCCTTACCGGAAACACCGGGATCGATTGCTTCG
>JBMLRS010000244.1:0-3483 GCA_049240905.1 Elsteraceae bacterium | reverse complement strand
AGGATCATTCGAAGCGCAGCGGTTCGGCCGGGCGCGGATCGCGGGCCTGTTCGAGCGCCTCGACATCAGCGTTGGTGAGGCCTAGTTCCCGGCTCGCTTCCGACAGGGCCGTGCCGAGCCGCAGCCGCCCTTTCGGACGCACGGCGGCCTCCAGGATCGCGCGCATCTCCGCTTCGGCGCTGCGATTATGCTGAGCCGCGCGGACTTTAAGGGCGCGATGCGCTTCTTCAGACAGATTGCGGATGGTGACGGCGGCCATGATGGCGTCCCTCGTTGCGCGACATCGATGATATCAAACTATGATCAGTGATAGCATGCTTCAAGGGCGCCGGATCCGACTCGCTGATCGAAGCCGACGACGAAAACGGCGTGGATCCTTACTATTTGGTGGAAGATCCGGATTTTCTGTGAGGGCTTGAGCGCTCACGCAGCTCGAGGAATGATCGCGGCCAGCGCCTTTCCAATTTCGCGGCGCTTTTCCATCAGATCATACTCCGTCTGAAGCCCGAGCCAGAACCCCTCGGAGAGGCCGAAATAGCGCGCCAATCTGAAATCGTCATCAGCGGTCACCGCGCGCTTCCCCAGCACGATCTCATTGATCCGGCGGGTCGAGACATGGATCGCGCGCGCCAGGGCGTTCTGGCTCAATCCCATCGGCGCCAGGAACTCTTCCGCCAGGATCTCGCCCGGCGTTGGATTGGGAATCGTCGATGCGTTCGACATCGGATGGTCCTCCTTCGGACCGAACCAATATATCCTGAAGCGGTCCCCGTGGTCAGCCGATAAGCACGGCGAGTTCGCCTTTCCGCTTGCCCGATTTCCCCCTCGGCGCTATTGCCCCCTTAGGATTTTCAGGAGTTAAGCGATGAAGAACATCGGCCAGATGATGAAGCAGGCGCAGGAGATGCAGACCCGCATGGCCGACATGCAGGCCAAGCTTGACCAGACCGAGATGACCGGGGCTGCGGGCGGCGGCATGGTGCAGGTGACGCTGACCGGCAAGGGCGAGATGCGCAAGCTGAAGATCGATCCCTCGCTGGTCGATCCGAATGACGTGGAAGTGCTGGAGGATCTGATCCTGGCCGCCTTCAACGACGCCCGGAACAAGGTCGAGGCCTTCACCGCCGGCGAGATGCAGAAGATCGCGGGCGGCATGAAGCTGCCGCCGGGCATCAAGCTGCCCTTCTAGTTTGAGCGAGCGCGGGCGCCTTGGCCGGCATGCGGGTCCGCCCGCCGGGTCGGACGTCGAACGGCTGATCCAGCTTCTGGCGCGGCTGCCGGGGCTCGGGCCGCGCTCGGCGCGCCGGGCGGCGCTGCATCTGTTGCGGCGGAAAGAGGGGTTGATGGATCCCCTGGCCCAGGCGCTGCAGACCGCCTCCAACAATGTTCAGGCCTGCAGCCGCTGCCGGAATTTGGACACGGTCGATCCCTGCGCGATCTGCCGGGACGAGACGCGCGATCCCGGCCTGTTGTGCGTGGTGGAGCAGGTCGGCGACCTGTGGGCGCTGGAGCGCTCCATGGCGTTTCGGGGTCGCTACTTCGTGCTGGGCGGCACGCTGTCCGCGCTTGACGGGGTGGGGCCGGACGACCTTGGCGTGGAGGGGCTTCTGGCCCGCGTGGCGGAGGAGAAGCCGCGTGAAATCGTCCTGGCCCTCAACGCGACGGTGGACGGACAGACCACAGCGCACTATCTCGCAGATCGTCTGACGGAGTCCGGCGCGTCCGTGACCCGGCTGGCCCATGGGGTGCCGGTCGGCGGAGAGCTGGATTATCTGGATGACGGCACCCTCATCGCCGCTTTCGCCGCGCGCCGCCGGCTTGGCGCCAACAGCCTTTAACCATTCACCGAACAGGGAAATCCGATGCCCGATTTAGCCGCCGCCCGAGGATTGGGTGACAATCTGCCCCATCGCCCCGGCTATTTCGGCGCCTTTGGCGGCCGCTTCGTCGCCGAGACCCTGATGCCGGCGCTGTCCGAGCTGGAGCGCGCCTTCAACGAGGCCGAGGCGGATCCCGCCTTCCAGAAGGAATTCGGCGAGCTGATGCGCGATTTCGTGGGCCGCGAGACGCCGCTGACCCACGCCAAGCGGATCAGCGGCGAGCTGGGCGGCGCGCAGATCTGGCTGAAGCGCGAGGATCTCTGTCACACCGGCGCGCACAAGATCAACAACGCGATCGGCCAAGCGCTGCTCACCAAGCGCATGGGCAAGAAGCGGATCATCGCCGACACCGGCGCCGGCCAGCATGGCGTCGCCTGCGCCGCCGCGGCCGCCCTGTTCGGCCTGGAATGCGTGGTGTTCATGGGCGCGGTCGACGTGGCGCGCCAGGCCCCGAACGTGCAGCGCATGAAGCTGCTGGGCGCGACCATCGTGCCGGTTGAGGAAGGCACCGCGACCTTGAAGGACGCGGTCTCGGCCTCCTTGCAGGAATGGTTGGCGACGTCCGAAGACAGCCATTTCCTATTGGGCTCCGTGGTCGGGCCGCATCCCTTCCCCACGATCGTGAAGCGCTATCACTCCGTGATCGGCACGGAGGCGCGCAAGCAGATCCTGGCGGAAACCGGCAAGCTGCCGGACGCGGCGATCGCCTGCGTCGGCGGCGGCAGCAACGCCATGGGGCTGTTCTCGGGCTTCATGGAGGACAGCTCGGTCCGGCTGATCGGCGTGCAGGCCGGCGGCGCGGACGGAAACTCGTCCGCCCCGCTGGTGATCGGCACGCCGGGCGTGTTCCATGGCGCCGCGACCTACGTGATCCAGGACGCCGACGGCCAGGTGCCGGAGACGCACAGCGTCGCCGCCGGCTTGGATTATCCGGCGGTGGGGCCGGAGCACGCCTTCCTGAAGGATTGCGGCCGGGCCGAATATGTCGCGATCTCCGACCGCGACGCGCTCTTGGCGTTCAAGACGCTGTGCCGGGCGGAAGGGATCATCCCGGCGCTGGAGACCGCGCATGCGCTGGCCACCGCCTTCCAGATGGCGCCGGAGATGTCCAGGGACGCGATCCTGCTGGTCAATCTGTCCGGCCGGGGCGACAAGGATCTCGCCAATGTCGCGAAACTGATGGAAACGATGGACCAATGACCCGCCTAGACGCCGCCTTCGCCAAGGCGAAAGCCGAGAACCGCCTGGCGGTGATGCCCTATCTGATGTCCGGCCACCCCTCGATGGCCGCGACGCCGGATCTGATCCGCCGCGTGGTGGCCGCCGGGGCCGATCTGATCGAGCTGGGCGTGCCCTTCTCCGACCCGATCGCCGACGGCCCGGCCGTGCGCAAGGCCGCCCACACAGCGCTGACCGGCGGCGCGACGCTCGCCTGGACCCTGGAGATGGTGCGCCAGATCCGGGCCGAGGGGATCAACATACCGATCGTGCTGATGGGCTATTGCAACCCGTTCCTGGCCTTTGGCCTGGACAGGCTGGCCGCCGCCGCCGAAGGCGTCGTGGACGGCTTCATCATCCCGGACCTGTCGGTCGAGGACGCAGT
>JBMLRS010000243.1:0-5007 GCA_049240905.1 Elsteraceae bacterium | reverse complement strand
CGGCCTGGTTCGCCCCGGCGGCGGGGAGCGCCAGCCGATCGCGGTGATCGGCCTGGGCGATCTGGAGATGGGGCAGTTGACCAGCCCCCGGCTCAGCACCGTCCGCGTCCATAGCGGGGCGATCGGCCGCGCCGCCGCCGATCTGATGCTGAACCGCGACGGCGCCCGCCGCGTCGATCTGGGTTTCGAGCTGGTGCTGCGCGAAAGCGGCTAGACCCCCGCCGCTTCCCGCTGCAACAGCGCCGCCTTGCGCTCCACCCCCCAGCGATAGCCGCTGAGCGAGCCATCCGTGCGAACCACCCGGTGGCAGGGAATGGCCAGCGCCGTAGGGTTGGCGGCGCAGGCCTGGGCCACGGCGCGGACTGCGCTCGGCTGACCGATTGCGGCGGCGACGTCCGCGTAGCTGGCGGTTTTCCCGCGCGGGATCGCGGAAAGCGCCTGCCACACCCGCTCCTGAAACGCGGTGCCGACGACGTCCAGCGGCAGGGAGAGATCCTGGCGCGGCCGCTCGACATAGCCCACCACCTGGGCCACGGTCGCCTCAAAGCCCGCATCCGCTCCGATCAGCTTGGCGCGCGGAAAACGGTCCTGCAGCGCCTCCACCAGGGTCTGCGCGTCCTCGCCGAACTGGATCGCGCAGACGCCGATCTCCGTCGCCGCCACCAAGAGCGGCCCCAGATTGGTCTCCGCGACGGCGAAGCGGATCTCCACGCCCTTGCCGCCGTCGCGATAGGCCGACGGGCGCATGCCCAGGATGCGGTCCGCCGCCTCATAGAAGCGGCTGGAGGCGTTGAATCCGGCGTCATACAGCGCGCTGGTGACGCGCGCCCCGCCGCTCAACTCCGCCCGCACCTTTTCCGCACGGGCGGCGGCGGCGTAGGCTTTGGGCGTGACGCCGGTCGCTTGGCGGAAAAGGCGGTGAAAATGGAAGGGGCTGAGCCCAGCCTCGGCGGCGAGAAGCTCCAGGGTCGGCGGACTCTCCGCCGCTTCGATCTGGCGGCATGCTTTGGCGATCAGGGCTGCGCGGCGCTCCGCGAGGCTGGCGCCGTCCGGCTTGCAGCGCAGGCAGGGGCGGAATCCGGCCTTGGCCGCGCTCGCCTGATCGGAGAAGAAGCGGACATTCTCCCGCCGCTTCACCCGCGCGGCGCAGCTCGGTCGGCAATAGACGCCGGTGCTGAGCACGCCATACCAGAAAAGGCCGTCCTTTGAGCCGTCGCGTGCTGAGACCGCCGCCCAGCGCAGATCGTCGGTATTCGTCTCCATCGCGTCCAGCATAACGCATCTCCATGAGGTTGAGGCGGCTGGATCGCCGCCTCGTCCCGCAACAGATGCGCCCGATCTCGACCGCAAGCATTCCGATGCTTGCGGTCGAATTCGAAATCCTACGCTTTGCTGAGATCCGTCTTGGCCAGCGGCAGGCTGCGCACCCGCCGTCCAGTCAAAGCGGCGACGGCGTTGACCACCGCCGGCGGCACGCCGGGCGTGCCGGGTTCGCCCACGCCGCCCATCGGGGCGCCGCTCTCCACCACTCGCACGCTGATCTGCGGCATGCGGTCCGGCGTCAGGATGGCGTAGCCGTCATAGTTCACCGCCTCCGGCTGGCCGTCCTTGAACACCAGCTCCTCGACCAGCGCGGTCGACAGGCCGATCGCGGCGGCGGAGCGCACTTGCGCCTCGATCTCCCGCGGATTGACCGCCTTGCCCGGATCGATCGCCACCCAGATATGGTGGACGGTCGCTTCCCGGCCCTTCAAGGAGACCTCGGCGATGGTCGCGGTCTCGCTGCCGAAGGGCGAGGCCATGGCGACGCCGCGCGCCCGCTTGGTTCCATCCGGCGCGTCGTAGGGGCCGCGCCGCCAACCGCCAGACAGATCGGCGACCGCCCGCAGCAGGGCCGAGTGGCGCGGCTTGTCCTTCAGCAGGGCCAAGCGATACTCGAACGGATCCTTGCCGGCGGCGCCCGCCAGCTCGTCAAGGAAGGCTTCATAGAAGTAGTCGTTCATCGAATGGCCGACCGACCGCCAGAAGCCGATATTGCCGGGATGGGCGGATTTCACGTAATCGACCCGCCGGTTCGGCACGCCGTAGGGCTTTTCCGTGATCCCCTCCACCACGGAATCATCCACGGCGGGATTGCGCAGGAAACCCGGCAGATGCCGACCTAACGGCCCTTCGCCCACCGCGATCGCGTGGATCGCCGTCGGCATGCCGTCAGCGCCCAGGGAGGCGCGGAACTTGGCGTAGGACAGCGGGCGATAAGCGTCGCGCCGGAATTCCTCCTCCCGGCTCCAGATCACCTTCACCGGCTTGCCGGTCGCTTTGGCCAGCAGGATCGCCTGCGGGAAGACGTTGGCCGGGCCATAGAGGAAGTGACGGCCGAAGAAGCCGCCCAGGATGCGGGAATGGATCCGCACCTGCTCCGGCTTCAGGCCGGCCACCTGCGCGGCCACCCCCTGATAGAAGCCCGGCGCCTGATTGGGCACGGTCAGATCCAGGGTTCCATCGGCGTTGAAGACCGCCAAGGCTGACGGTGGCTCCAGCTGGCCATGGGCCAAGTAAGGCGCGTCATATTCGGCTTCGACGATCCTGCCGCCTGCAGCCAGAGCCGCCGCCGCGTCGCCGTGCGATTCGGCCGCGGCGCCCGGACCCGAAGCCGCCTTCTTGAACGCGGCCAGCTGACCGGCGGAGGAGAAATCCGCCGGCACGCCGGCGCCGGTCCAGGTCACCTTCGCAAGGTCGATCGCCTTGCGCGCGCGCCACCAGCGATCGGCCACCACGGCGACCGCGCCCGGCAGCCTATGGACGGAATGCACGCCCGGCATCGCCTTGATCTCGGCCTCATTGGCGATCGTCTGCGGCTCCTGCCCCAGCAGCGGCGCGTGCAGCACGGCCGCCTGCAGCATGCCGTCAACCCGCGCGTCGATCGTGTATTCGGCGGCGCCAGTGGATTTCGCGCGGCTGTCGAGCCGGCGCACGGGCTGCCCAATCACTTTGAAATCGGCCGGCGACTTCAAGGTGATCTGCGTCGGGACCGGCAGTTTGGCCGCAGCCGCCGCCAACTCGCCATAGCCCAGGCTGCGCCCAGTTTGCGCGTCGACCACATACCCCATCGACGTGGTCAGGCGCGAGGCGGGAACGCCCAGCTTCTCCGCCGCCGCCGCGACCAGCATGGCGCGCGCGGCGCCGCCAACCCTTCGGAAGGTCTCATAGCTGGAGCGGATCGAGAGCGAGCCGCCGGTGATCCGCATCGTGTCGCCGAACATGATGTTGTAGGGCTCGGCGACCGGGGCGCAGGACACGGTGAACTGCGCGGGATCGGCGTCCAGCTCCTCCGCGATGATCTGCGCCACGCCGATGTCGACGCCCTGCCCGCCTTCCACGAAGGGGCTGAGCAGATGGATCGTCCCGTTCGGACGAATTTCAAGAAAGGCGGAGACGGCGCCGGCATGTTTCGAGGCGCCCGGCGCGCCTTGCGCCGCAGCGACCCGCGGCAGACCGAAGCCGAGGGTCAGCGCGCCGGCGGCGAGGCCGCCCAGGCCCAAGCCGCCCAATGCCGCGCGCCGCGAAAGCTGAATGTTTTCCAGAGGCAAATTCCCGGCTTCAGGCCGGGCGCGGAGATCGAGGCTGCCCATGTCGTTCCCCTTAGGCGGCGCTGGCGGCTTGGCGCACGGCCGCCGCCACGTCCAGATAAGTGCCGCAGCGGCAGAGATTGGTCATCGCGTCGGCGATGTCCGCGTCGGTCGGCTTAGGCTTGCTCATCAGCAGCGCGGTCGCCGCGACCACCTGGCCGGACTGGCAGTAGCCGCATTGCGGGACCTGCGCGTTGACCCAGGCGTCCACCACTTTCTTGCCGACCGGATGCTCCGCCATCGCTTCGATGGTCAGCACCTGGGAAGCGCCGACGCTCTCCAGCGGCACGGAGCAGCTGCGCGCGGGCTGGCCGTCGATCAGCACGGTGCAGGCGCCGCATTGGGCGACGCCGCAGCCATACTTCACGCCGGTGATGTTCAGATGGTCGCGCAGCACCCACAACAAGGGCGTGTCCGGTTCCGCGTCGGTCTTTAACGTGCGTCCGTTGACGGAGATGTCAATCATGCGAAGTCCTCTGGCGAAGGTCGCGATCTCGACCGGGCTGAAGGCGCAAAAAAGTCGAAACCGCTTTGTTTTTCAAAAGGCTGAAGCGCGGCGAGCAGGGGGGCGTTCTTCGACGGAAGGGACGCGGCGATACCCAGAGGCGGCGGCGCAGTAATTGTGATTACGTCTATCTGGGCGCCAAAGAAGGCTTTTTCATGGCGGGCTTCGGATCCTTGCCGGAGAACCTTTCCAGTCGGCCGCCGTCAGAGCGCGCAGGTCCCGTCCGCGCAACCGCTGGTCGGCGCCTCGGCCAGCAGGCTTGCGATCGCCGCTCCCAGGCTGATGTCTTCGACATGCCCGAAGGCCTGCCGACGGAGGCCGCCGGCGCGGTCGATCAGCAGCAGGGTCGGGGTTCCGCGCATGCCATAGCGCCGCATGGTCATCGGCGCGCCGCCGTCAGATGCGGGACGATCGACGCCGATCGGAAAGCCCAGACGATATTCATGGGCGAAGGCGCGCAGGGAGGCGATCCCCATCGCCTCGTGATGCTCGAACACCGTGTGAAGGCCGAGAACGACGACCTGATCGCGGGGGAAGAGGCTCTCGACGCGCTGAAGCTGCGGCAAGGCCATCTGAACGCAGCCCGGGCAAAGCATCTGAAAGGCCAAAGCGACGACGACCCGGCCTCGCAGGGAGGCGAGATCCGGGGGATTTGGGGCGTTAAGCCAGGTTTCGACGTCCCAGCCGGGCGCCGGTTGAACGAGGGCGGTCATCTGTTTTCTCCGAAGCGGATTGACCGGGGCGGACGGCGCCGCCCCGGTCGGGATGGCTCAAGCGGCGCGGCGCAGCTTCACCGCCGGGAAATCAACCGGCACGTCAAAGGCCACGTTGACGTAGTTGGTGAAGAGGTTGAGCGCGACATGGGCGAGAATT
>JBMLRS010000242.1:0-2451 GCA_049240905.1 Elsteraceae bacterium | reverse complement strand
AAGCCTCCAACCGCACCAGCAGCGACGTGCAGACCGTCGCCAGCGCGGCGGACGAGCTGTCCTCCTCGATCGCGGAGATCGGCCGGCAGGTCGATGAATCCTCCACCATCGCCGATCACGCCGTGCAGGAGGCGCAGGTCACCAACGGCGCGGTGAAGCAATTGGCGGACGCCGCCCAGCGCATCGGCGAAGTGGTGAAGCTGATCAACGAGATCGCGTCGCAAACCAATCTTCTGGCCCTGAACGCCACGATCGAGGCCGCGCGCGCGGGCGACGCCGGCAAGGGCTTCGCCGTGGTGGCGTCCGAAGTGAAGAACCTGGCGAGCCAGACCGGTCGCGCCACGCATGAGATCGAGCAGCAGATCGTCGAGATCCAGCAGCAGACGCAATCGGTGGTCGGCGCGATCGACGGGATCGGCGGCACGATCGCGCGGATGAGCGAAATCGCGACCTCAATCGCAGCCGCCGTGGAGGAGCAGGGCGCCGCCACCGCTGAGATCGCGCGCACCGTCGCGCAAGCCGCAGGCGACGCCCAGCAGGTCAGCGACACCATCCAGTCCGTGACGGCGGCGGCGGGGGACTCCGGGCAAGCGGCCGATCGCATGCTCGCCGGCGCGGAGGGCTTGTCCACCGAGGCCGAGACCCTGATTCGCGAGGTGGACCTGTTCCTCGCGAAGGTGCGCGCGGCATGATCTATTGAGAATTATATAAGAATCATCTGATTTTTGAATCCTGCGCTGGCTTTGGGCCTGATTTTTGCGTAGCTCCCGTTCGCAAGATGGGGTCAATTGGCCTCGTCTAAGGGGTGGCCATTCATTCTTCGGTCGCCCCTGTTCAGTATTTTTGAGCGGAGAGCGGGCATGGTGGACCTCCAAGCATCGGGCGTCCCAGCGTCCCCCGGGGTGGCGAAAGCTGGATTGAACATTCGTTGGAAGCTGTTGTTGTCGTTGCTCGGCACCATCCTTCTGCTGGCCTCGAGCGGGGTGGTCAGCACGATCTCGTTCGACAGCATCTCTGCCGCCAGCGACCGCGTCACCCGCACTTCGCTGCCGTCGATCGAGTCCGCGCAGCGCCTGCTTGATCATTCCGCCCGTCTGGCCTCCTTCGGGCCGCGCCTGCGCGCCGCCGCGTCCGAGGAGGCGCGCGCGGACCTCGCCAAGGGCGTCGCCGCCGAGGTCTCGGCCTTCTCTCAGACCATCGCGCGCGCCGCGGGATCCGGCGGCGGCGGGGGCGAACAGCTGCAACAGCTGCTGCAGGACATGGCGTCCGGCCTGAAAACTCTGGACGAGGCGGTCGCCGGGCGCCTGAAGACGGCCGCGCAACGCAAGGCCATGCTCGATCAGCTCGAAACGATCCATGACCAGATCGCCGCGCGTCTGGCGCCGCTCGCCGACGTCGCGAACAACGAGATGCTGTCCGAGAGCGACAGCCTCGCGGAGGGCACGGCCAAGGCGCTCGGCGCCATCGCCGCGGAGAATGGTCGTCAGGCCGCCGCCCTGCGGGGAGTCGACGCTCTGGTGGTGGCGATGCTCGCCGAGGCCGACAAAGCGCTGACCACGCCGCCCAGCGAAGGCGGGCTGACGATCGACGTCGCCGCCGCCGCGGTCGATCAAGCGCTCCGCTCGGTCGATAGCGCGATCAAGGATCTGCCGGCGGAGGATCGCGCGGTCCTCGATCCCGCGATCGCGGCCTTCCGCGACGTGGTGGCGCGCCTGCCGCAGATCTCGATCGAGGCGGCTATGGGCGACGTCGCCGGGGCCGAGGCGCTGCAGCGCTCCCTGGCGGCCGACGGCGCCACGCGCCGCCTCGCCGAAGGGATCGACGCCCTGCGCCGGGAGTTGCCGGAGCGGCTCGCCCGTCAACTGACCGAGCTGTCGCTCGACAGCAAGTCGCGGATTGGCGGCTTCATCGGCGACAGCGTCTCCAACCTCCGCTCGATCATGGATCTTCAGGCGAAGGTGGAGCTGCTGTACGGCATGCTCAGCGCGGGCGCCGCGACGGATGATCCGGCCGTGTTGGCCAGGATCATGGATCAGATCGATGGGAAGCTGATCGCGGTGGCGACCGTCGGCCAGATGGTCGCGTCCTCCGCCAACGCGATGACGCTGACCGACGAGCTCGACGCGCTCGGGCTGGTCACCAACGGACCCGACAATGTGCTGACGCTTCGCCAGAAGGAGTTGGGCTTCGTCACGCGCGCCGCCGACGCGGTCGTTCGCGTGCGCGAGGTCGAAGCGCGCCTGAGCGCGGTGGTCAACGAGCGGGTCGAGGCGGCGAAAGCCGACGCGCTTTCCGCCGGCTCGGCGATCGGCGACGCGATCGCCGTCGGCGAGGGCAGGCTGGTCGGCTTGGTGATCGTCGGCGTGCTGCTGGCCTTGGCTCTGTTCTGGTTCATCGTCGAGCGCGGCATCGTTCGTCGGCTCTACGCCTTGACCAAATCCATGACGGAAA
>JBMLRS010000241.1:0-12643 GCA_049240905.1 Elsteraceae bacterium | reverse complement strand
CCCCGGCCGGTCTTGCCGTCGGTGGCGACGCCGAGATCGAGGGCCTCCAGGCGGCGCAGCTCGTCGCGCAGGCGGCCGGCTTCCTCGAACTCCAGATCGGCGGCGGCGGCGCGCATGCGTTTTTCCAGATCGGCGATGACGGTCTTCAGGTCCTTGCCGACGAGGTTGTTCTCCCCGCCGACGCCGAGCTCGACCGTCACGCGGTCGGCGGCCTCATAGACGCTGCCCATGACGTCGGAGATGTCCTTGCGGATGCTCTCCGGCGTGATGCCGTTGGCGGCGTTGTAGGCCTGCTGCTTCTCGCGCCGGCGGTTGGTCTCGCCGATCGCGGCCTCCATGCTGGCGGTCATGCGGTCGGCGTAGAGCACGGCGCGGCCGTCGATGTTGCGCGCGGCGCGGCCGATCGTCTGGATCAACGAAATGCGGGAGCGCAGATAGCCTTCCTTGTCCGCGTCCAGGATCGCGACCAAGCCGCATTCCGGGATGTCCAGGCCTTCGCGCAGCAGGTTGATGCCGACCAGCACGTCGAACACGCCGAGACGCAGGTCGCGGATGATCTCGATCCGCTCCAGGGTCTCCACGTCGGAGTGGATGTAGCGGACCTTAAGCCCGGCCTCGCCCAGATATTCGGTGAGGGCTTCGGCCATCTTCTTGGTGAGCACGGTGACGAGCGCGCGCTGGCCCCGCGCCTGGGTCTCCCGGCATTCGGCGATCAGGTCGTCCACCTGATTGGCGGTGGGGCGGATGATGCAGGGCGGGTCGGTCAGGCCGGTCGGGCGCACCACCTGCTCGGTGACGACGCCGCCCACCTTCTCCAGCTCCCACGGCCCTGGGGTGGCCGAGACGAACAAGGTGTCCGGCCGCATTCTTTCCCATTCCTCGAATTTGAGGGGGCGGTTGTCCATGCAACTCGGCAGGCGGAAGCCGAAATTGGCGAGCGTCGATTTGCGCGCGAAGTCGCCTTTGTACATGCCGCCGATCTGCGGGACGGTGACGTGGCTTTCGTCCACGACCAGCAGCGCGTCGGTCGGCAGATACTCGAACAGGGTCGGCGGCGGCTCCCCCGGCCCGCGGCCGGAGAGATAGCGGGAATAGTTCTCGATGCCGGCGCAGGAGCCGGTCGCCTCCATCATCTCCAGATCGAACTGGGTGCGCTGCTCCAGCCGCTGGGCCTCCAGCAGCTTGCCCTGGGCGTTCAACTCCGCCAGCCGCTCGATCAGCTCCGCCTTGATCTGCTTGATCGCCTGATTGAGGGTCGGGCGCGGCGTCACATAGTGGCTGTTGGCGTAGACCTTCACGCTCTCCAGCACGTCGGTGCGTTCGCCGGTCAGCGGATCGAATTCGGAGATCGCCTCCAACTCGTCGCCGAACAGGGAGAGGCGCCAGGCGCGGTCCTCATAGTGGGCGGGAAAGATTTCGACGCCGTCGCCGCGCGCGCGGAACGTGCCACGCTGGAAGCCCACCTCGTTGCGCTTGTATTGCAGCTCCACCAGCCGCTTCAGCAGAGTATTGCGGTCGACCCGCTCCCCCACTTTCAGGGTGAGGGTCATGCTGCCGTAGGTCTCGACCGAGCCGATGCCGTAGATGCAGGAGACCGAGGCCACGATCACCACGTCGCGCCGCTCCAAAAGCGCGCGGGTGGCGGAGTGGCGCATCCGATCGATCTGCTCGTTGATCGAGGATTCCTTCTCGATATAGGTGTCCGTGCGCGGGACGTAGGCTTCCGGTTGGTAATAGTCGTAGTAGCTGACGAAGTACTCCACCGCATTGTTCGGGAAGAAGCTCTTCATCTCGCCATAGAGCTGGGCGGCCAGCGTCTTGTTCGGCGCCAGAATCAGGGTCGGCCGCTGCAAGGCCTGAATCACATGGGCCGCCGTGAAGGTCTTGCCGGAGCCGGTGACGCCCAGCAGCACCTGATCCCGCTCGCCACGTCGCAGGCCCGCGATCAGCTCCGCGATCGCCTGGGGCTGGTCGCCGGCGGGTTGATAATCCGACACCACTTCGAGGGTTCCGCCGCCTTCAGGCGTCTCGCGCCGGACCATGCGGGAGCCGCCGAGGGGGTGATCATGCAAGGGAACAATGTCGTCTGGGCTCATGGCCGGAGCATAGCGCTTGTTCTGGATTTGGTCACGTCTGAACCGGCGAGGCTCGAAAATTTGCGGCAGGGCGTTTGACCTACCGCGATCCTTGCGGTTATGTCGGTCTCGAACGCCCTGAAGCGGCGTCGATGAGGGGGAAACAGATGTCAGACATGGCGACAATCGATTGGGAAGCGGCTTACGCCAGCCGGGGCGAGCGGATGCGCGCGTCGGAAATCCGCGAGCTGCTGAAGATCCTGGATCAGCCGGGCGTCGTCTCCTTCGCCGGCGGCATTCCCGATCCCGCCCTGTTTCCGACCGAAGCCGTGCAGAAGGCCTGCGCCGAGATTCTGGCCGATCCCGCGCAAGGCCCGCAGTCCCTTCAGTATTCCGTGAGCGAGGGCCACAAGCCGCTGCGCGAATGGCTGGTCGGCCATATGGCGCGCATGGGCGTGCCCTGCGACATCGACAACATCGTGATCACCGGCGGCTCGCAGCAGGGCCTCGACCTGCTGGGCAAGCTGTTCCTGTCGCCCGGCGACACGGCGCTGGTGACCGCCCCCACCTATCTGGGCGCGCTGCAGGCGTTCAACGCCTATGAGCCGCGCTACGACCGGCTGGACCTCAATGGCGGCAACATGACGCCCAGCGCCTATGCGGAGGCCGCGAAGGCCGCCGGCGGCCGGGTCGGCTTCGCCTATGTCGTGTCGGATTTCGCCAACCCCACGGGCGAGACCGTGCCGGAGAGCGCGCGCAACGCCCTGATCGATCTGGTGACCGCGCTGGACGTGCCGCTGTTCGAGGATGCGGCCTATCAGGCGCTGCGCTTCGAGGGCGAACCCGTCCCCTCCTGCCTGGCGCTGGACGTGAAGCGCACGGGCGACATCAACAAATCCCGCGTGGTGTTCGCCGGCACTTTCTCGAAGACGATCTGCCCGGGCATGCGGGTGGGCTGGCTCTGCGCCTCGCGCGACCTGATTCAGAAGATCGTGCTGGCGAAGCAGGCCTGCGACCTGCACTCCTCCACCCTCAATCAGGCGATCATCCAGCGGGTCGCGGCGGCGGAATATGACCGGCTGCTGCCGAAGATCATCAACGCCTACCGCAGCCGGCGCGACGCCATGCTCGCGGCTCTGGCCAAGCATATGCCCGAGGGCGTGACCTGGACCAAGCCGCAGGGCGGCATGTTCGTGTGGGTCACCCTGCCGGAGAAGCTGGACGGCGCCAAATTGTTGAAGATCGCGCTGGACGAAGAAAAGATCGCCTTCGTGCCCGGCGGCGCCTTCTACGCCGACGGAACCGGCAAGAATACGCTACGCCTCAGCTACTCTTTGGCCTCGGAAGCGGTGATCGAGGAATGCATGGGGCGGCTGGGCCGGTTGCTGAAACGGCAGTTGGCGTAGCGCGGAGAACTTAACTCTTCGCCTCACCTGGAGCCTATCGAAGGGCTGTCCTAACGCTGGCGCTGATCGCCTGTCCACCCTCCGACAAGCTCAGGGTGAGGGTGATACTGTTGTTTTTCTTGAGTTTTTCGCTAACGCATGGCCGCGCCTGCGAGATAAGCAGGGAAATTGCGCCTCATGTCTTGAATAATTCTAACTCGCGCTCTATCTCCCGTCTCAGAGATTGGAACAGTTCCAATTCGCAAATTTCTGAGGGTAACTCGATGCTCACCGTTGGCGATAAATTTCCTTCCTTCGCGCTCAAGGCCGTCACGTCAGGCGACCTGAAGGTTCCGTTCCAGGACGTGACCAACGACAGCTACAAAGGCAAGTGGCTGGTCGTGTTTTTCTGGCCGAAGGACTTCACTTTCGTGTGCCCGACCGAAATCGTGGGATTCGGCGCGCTGAACGGCGACTTCAAGGACCGTGACGCGGTGCTGCTCGGCGTCTCCACGGATTCAGAGTTCGTGCATGCGGCCTGGCGCCGGGACCATGCGGATCTGAAGCCGCTGACCTTCCCCTGGCTGGCCGACATCAAGCGCGAGCTGTCCGCGGCTTGCGGCGTGCTGGACAAGAACGAGGGCGTGGCCCTGCGCGCGACCTTCCTGGTCGATCCAGAGGGCGTGATCCGTCACGTGTCGGTCAACGACCTCAGCGTCGGCCGCAATCCGCAGGAAGCGCTGCGCACGCTCGACGCGCTGCAGACCGACGAGCTGTGCCCCTGCAACTGGCAGAAGGGCGAAGCGCCGCTCGCCGCCTAAGGAATCATGAGATGTCTTTGGAAAGCCTGAAGGAGGCCCTTCCCGACTACGCGAAGGACCTGAAGCTGAACCTGTCGAGCTTGGCGAACGAGGTCGCCTTGACCGAGCAGCAGCGCGCGGGGACCTTCGTGGTCAGCGCGCTGGCGTCCCGCAACGCCGTCGTCACGGCGGCGATCCTGGGCGAGTTCGGGCCGAAGCTGTCGCCGGAAGCGCTGAGCGCGGCCAAGGCGGCGGCGGCGATCATGGGCATGAACAATGTCTATTATCGTTTCACCCATCTGGTCAGCGCGACCGACTACGCCACGCTTCCCGCCAAGCTGCGGATGAACGTGATGGCGAAGCCCGGGGTCGAGAAGGTCGATTTCGAGCTTTGGTCGATCGCGGTGTCCGCGATCAATGGCTGCGGCATGTGCATGGACAGCCATGAGAAGGTGCTGCGCCAGCATGGCGTGGGCGCGGAGGCCGTGCAGGCCGCTGTGCGCATCGCCTCGGTGGTGCACGCGGTCGCGGCGACCCTGGACGGCGAGCAAGCGCTCGCCGCTTGAGGCGCCCAGCCAATCGGCTGAAATCACCGATTGGCGAGCCGCTTAAGCGATCCTCCCCGCCCCATCGCCGGGCGGGGAGACCGCTGGTTTCTTGACGCGATCCCAATACCGTTATATCCGTTCAGACATAACGGAGGATTGAGATGGCTCTTGCGCGGCGGTCAGTCTTGGCGGGTTTCGCGGCGGCGGCTCTGGTTCGCCCTGGTCTCGCGCAAGCGCGTCCCTTGGTGATTTTCGCCGCGGCCAGCCTGAAGAACGCGCTGGATGGCGCGGCCCAGGCCTGGATCCAGAGCGCGGGCAAGCCGGCCCCCAAGATCTCCTACGCCGCCAGCAACACGCTGGCGAAACAGATCGAACAGGGCGCGCCGGCGGACGTCTTCTTCTCCGCCGACGCCGACTGGATGGGCTATCTCGAAGACAAAAAACTGATCAAGGCCGGTTCGCGCGTCGATCTGCTGAGCAATCGGATCGTGCTGATCGCCCCCAAGGCCTCGAGCGGGGCCGTCGCGCTGCAGCCTGGCTTGGATCTGGCGCCAGCGCTCGGCAAGGATGGACGGATCGCGATGGGCAACGTCGACGCCGTGCCGGCCGGGAAATACGGCAAGGCGGCGCTGGAGCATCTGGGCGCCTGGGCGGGGATCAAAGCGCGGCTGGCGCAGGCGGAGAGCGTGCGGGCGGCGCTGGCGCTGGTCGCGCGCGGCGAGGCCCCGTTGGGGATCGTCTACGCTACGGACGCGAGGGCGGAGCCCGCCGTGCGGATCGTCGCGACCTTTCCGGTCGAGAGCCATCCGCCGATCGTCTATCCGCTGGCGATCCTGCGCGAGTCCGCCCATCCCGACGCTGCCGGATTCCTCGGCTTCCTGCGCGGGAGCGCGGCGCAGGCGCTGTTCGAGGCGCAGGGCTTCACCTTGCTGAATCGCGCCATCGGCCCCTCCTGACGCGATGGAGTGGTTGAGCCCGGAGGAGCTGGCAGCCATCCGCCTCAGCCTGCTGGTCGCGGGGGTGGCGACCGCCGCCAGTCTGCCGGTCGGCGTCGCCGTCGCCTATCTGCTGGCGCGCAAGAATTTTTGGGGAAAGAGCCTGTTGGACGCGGCCGTGCATCTGCCGCTGATCCTGCCGCCGGTGGTGACCGGCTATCTGCTGCTGTTGAGCTTCGGCCGCAAAGGCCCGATCGGCGCTCTGCTCGACAGTTGGTTCGGCATCGTCCTGTCCTTCCGCTGGACTGGGGCGGCGCTGGCCTGCGCGGTGATGGGCTTCCCTCTTCTGGTGCGCGCGATCCGCCTGTCGATCGAGGCGGTCGACCGCGGGCTGGAGGACGCCGCCGGCACCCTCGGCGCCAGCCCGGCCTGGGTGTTCGCCACCGTCACCCTTCCCCTCTGCCTGCCGGGCATCCTGGCGGGCATGATCCTGTGCTTCGCCAAGGCGATGGGAGAGTTCGGCGCGACGATCACCTTCGTCTCGAACATCCCCGGCGAGACGCAGACCCTGCCCTCGGCGATCTACACCTTCACCCAGATTCCTGGCGGCGACGCCGGCGCGCTCCGACTGACCATGATTTCGGTCGCGCTGTCCCTCGCCGCGCTGTTCCTGTCCGAAGCCCTGGCGCGGGCGATCCGGCGCAAGGCCTTGCGATGACCGCGCTGATCGACGTGGCGGTGAAGCGTCGGATCGGCGGCTTCACGCTGGACGCCAGCTTCCAATCGGACGCCAGGCTGACCGCGCTGTTCGGTCGCTCCGGCGCCGGAAAGACCACGGTGATCAACATGATCGCCGGGCTGATCCGCCCCGACGCCGGCCGCGTGGTGATCAAGGGCGAGGTTCTGGTCGACGTCGAGCGCGGGATCTACACCCCGAAGCATCGCCGCCGCGTCGGCTATGTGTTTCAGGACGCGCGGCTGTTTCCGCATCTGAACGTGCGCCAGAATCTGCTCTACGGCCGATGGTTCGCGCGAGGCGAAAGCGGCGGCATGGATCTGGATCAGGTCGTCGCCCTGCTGGGTCTGGAGCCGTTGCTGCGGCGCCGGCCGGAAGGCCTTTCAGGCGGCGAGAAGCAGCGGGTCGCGATCGGCCGCGCGTTGCTGGCGCGCCCGCGCTTGCTGTTGATGGACGAGCCGTTCGCCGCCCTCGACGAGACGCGCAAGAACGAGATCTTTCCCTATATGGAGCGGCTGCGCGACGAGACCGACACGCCGATCGTCTATGTCTCCCACGCGCTGCGCGAAGTGACCCGGCTGGCGGGGGCGATGGCGCTGATGGATCACGGGCGCGTGACGGCGATCGGCCCGCCCGCCGCCCTGATGGCGCGGCTGGGCTCGATCGACGACGGCTCGGTGCTGGAGGGCGAGGTGGTGGCGCTCGACGCGCCGTTCGGCTTGAGCTTGGTGCGCACCCAGGCCGGCCTGTTGCGCGTCGGCGGATTGGCGCTGCCGATCGGCGCCGCGACGCCCGTGCATATTCCGGCCGGCGGCGTGCTGATCAGCCGGGAGCGGCTCGAGGGCGTCAGCGCGCTGAACCAATTGGCCGCGCGCGTGGCGGCGATCGACCCGCCGAGCGCGGAGGAGCCGCATCAGCGTCTCGTGCGGCTCGATTGCGGCGGGGCGACGCTGTTGGCCCGGCTCACCACCAAGTCGGTCGTGGAGCTCGGCCTTGCGCCCGGACAGCCCGTTTTCGCCATCATCAAGTCCGTCTCGCTGAACCCCCTGGCTGAAGATCGGTGATCGGAAGCGACGCCTTATTTGACTTTCACTCAATAAAAACCGTCATCAGCGGTTGTCGCCGGCGAACGCCGATGGCAAGCTTGTGATCACGCGACGCATCAGGCCGCTTGGGTGAGGAAACGAATTTGTCGACCGGCGTTTCAGGCTGCTGTCGATGACGGCCGGCGCAGCAACGGAGGATCGCCGCGGCATACCGACCAAGGATTCGATCCGCGCCGGGATCTTCTTCTCGATCGCCGCCGTCTTCTGCTTCTCGATCTCTAACGCCCTGATCAAGTGGCTGGTCGCGCGCTACCCGATCGGCGAAGTGGTGTTCTTTCGCTCCTTCTTCTCGCTGTTTCCGGCCTTGTTGGTGGTGGCCAGCCAAGGCGGCTGGAGCAGCCTGCGCACGCGTCGCCTGCCCGGGCATTTGCTGCGGTCGGTCGTGCAGTTCGCCTCGATGGTCGCCGTGTTCATCGCCTTCTCGATGATGCCGCTGGCGGACGCGGTCGCGATCACCTTCGCGTCACCCCTCTTCCTCACCGTGCTGGCGATCCCGATGCTGGGCGAGAAGGTGGGAATCCATCGCGCGGGAGCCGTGCTGGTGGGCTTCGCCGGCGTTTTGATCATGGTGCGGCCCGGTCCGGACATCTTCGGCTCCGGCGCGCCCTTCGCCCTGGCGAACGCGGCCCTCGGCGCCTATCTGGGCATTCTGATCCGTCAGATGGCGCGGTCCGAGACCAGCTCAGCCCTGGTCTTCTACAACGTCGCCTTCGGCGCGGTCTTCAGCCTGTTCCTGCTGCCGCTCGGCTGGGTGACGCCCTCCTGGAGCGACGCGGTTCCGCTGGTCGGGCTGGGCTTGGTGTCTGGTCTGGCGCAGTATCTCTGGGTGCGCGGCGCGCAGTTGGCGCCGGCCAGCGTGGCCGCCCCCTTCGGCTATATGCACATGATCTGGGCGATGCTCTTCGGCTTCATGGTCTGGGGCCACCTGCCCGACATCCCGCTGATCATCGGCTCGGTGGTCGTGGCGGCGAGCGGGCTCTACATCCTGCATCGCGAAACGCGCAAAAAAGCTGAGGCATGATCGCCGTCGTCGGGGGCGGCCCCGCAGGATTGATCGCGGCCGAGATCCTGGCGCGCGCGGGTAGAACCGTCACGATCTACGATCGCATGCCGAGCCTCGGCCGCAAATTCCTGATGGCTGGGCGTGGAGGGCTGAACCTCACCCACTCCGAGCCGCTGGAGGCCTTCCTGCGCCGGTACGGCGCGGCTGAGGAGCGTCTGGCGCCGTTGATCCAACGCTTCCCGCCGACCGCGCTGCGGGCCTGGGCGGAGGAATTGGGCCAGGAATGCTTCGTCGGCTCCAGCGGGAGGGTGTTTCCGAAAGCCTTCAAGGCCTCGCCGCTGCTGCGCGCCTGGCTGCGGCGGCTGGAGAAATTGGGCGTGCAAGTGCGGCTACGCCATGACTGGCGGGGCTGGGGCGAGAGCGGCGCGCTGCGTTTCGACAGCCCGGACGGCATGGTCGACATCGCAGCTGAGGCGACGATCCTAGCGCTGGGCGGCGCGTCATGGCCACGCCTGGGCGCTGACGGGAGTTGGCGCGATTTCCTGACCGGGCGCGGCGTGCCGGTTCACCCGTTCAAACCGGCCAACAGCGGCTTCAAGGTCGATTGGTCGCCCTTGATGGCGGAGCGTTTCGCGGGAACGCCCGTGAAGCCTCTCGGGCTGAGCTTTCGGGGCAAGAGCCTTCGCGGCGAAGCGATGATCACGGCCGGCGGGATCGAAGGCGGCGGGATCTACGCCCTCTCCGCCGACCTCCGCGACGCGATCGATAGCGACGGCGCGGCGAAGTTGATTCTAGATCTGGCGCCGGACCGCAGGCTGGAGGATGTGGCCGCGCGCCTCGCCCAGCCCCGGCGCGCGCAATCGCTGACGAATGTGCTGAAGCGCCAGCTCAATCTCTCCCCGGTCGCCATCGCGCTGGTTCATGAGGCCCAGCGCCATCCGCCGGAGGATCCGACTTCCCTCGCCCGCCTGATCAAGGGGACGTCGGTGACGCTGGTCGGGACCCAATCCATCGACCGGGCGATCTCCAGCGCCGGCGGGGTGGCGCTGGAGGCGTTGACCGAGGAATTGATGATCCGGAATGCGCCCGGCGTTTTCGTCGCCGGCGAAATGCTGGATTGGGAGGCGCCGACCGGCGGCTATCTGCTGCAGGCCTGCTTCGCGACGGGCGCAGCCGCCGCCGAGGGCGCCTTGGCCTGGCTCACATCGCGGGCTTGAACACGCGCAGGCGATGCTGGTCGGGATCGACCGCCAGGAAGTTGCGCCCGAAATCCAGATCCATCGGCGGCTGGAGGATGGTGGCGCCCCGCGCGGCCCACTCAGCATGCGCGGCGTCCACGTCGGGGACCTGGAACGCCAATTCGCCGCCGCCGCCCAGATGCGCGGCGGCTGGCTTTATCTGGTCACGCGCCCAAAGGCCGAGCATGCCGCCACCGTCGAGCGCGAACATCGCGAAGGTCGGCGAGGCCTCGACCGGCGCGCGGCCCAGCAGCTTTTCATAGAACCGCGCGCTGGCGGCGGGGCTTTCGACATAGAGAATGGTGAGGGACATGATCGGCTCCAGTTCGAGCCGGCGACAGCGCCGACCGGACTTGGATAGCGCGACCTGCTGTCAGATTCTGTCAGGATGCAGTGAGGCGGGCGCAAATATGAACCGCGCAGAGGCCGGCGGGGCTGTTCTCTCACCAAGAGAGAGGAAGGCTCAGGCCCGGTTGCCGACAAGCCAAATCAGACCGGCGACTCCCAGCACCATCAGAGGAATTACCCCGAAAAGATAGATGTAGCCACTCATGCCTTCGGCTTTTTCAGCAGCTTGTATCCTACTAAGTACAATATAATGGCGTAGGCGCTAGATGCCAAGGCGAACAAGAAATAGAATTCCGGCTCAGTGACGCTCGAATTCGCCGCATGCGCCGCGAGATTGTCATACCCCAGCTTGACCATCGAGCCGAAGCCGCCCACCAGGAGGATGCCGGTCCCGATCCTTTCGCTCAGCGTCGCCAAAAATTTGATGCGCTCGTTGTGAACCAGCTTCGCTTCGGCGGAGATCGGTATTGTCGCTTTGTTTGGCATCAGGACCTCATTCACAGACACGAGTCGTCTTTACCAAGCAAATCCGAAAGCGCAAAATGAATGGTGGAATCACCTAGACCGCCTGCCATCCAAACCTTCAGGTGGTCGTCCCCAACGTCGCGCGCCATTCCTTCATCAGCGCGCGGCGGCGGGGGTAGCGCGAATTCGTTTCGACGAGCGCTGAGATGCGGTCGGTCCGGAAATGGCGGAAGTCCTGGCGCAGTTCGCACCAGGCGGCGATCACGCGGGCTTGATCGAAGAAGGCGAGCGTGATCGGCCAGATGAGGCGGCGGGACTCGCCGCCGGCGGCGTCTTGGTAGGCGATCTCCAGCTTATGCTCCGCCCGGATCGCGCGGCGGATCGGGGAAAGGTCAGTCACGCCGACGGTGAAGGGCGCGCCAGGGCCGACCAGCAGGCTCTCGCCTTCCAGGCCTTCGCGCAGATCGGCTGGCAGCACGGCGGCGATCTTGGCCAGCGCGTCGCGCGCGGCGTTGGCCAAAGGTTTGTCGGTACGGCGGGCGACCCATTGGGCGCCGAGGGCGATCGCCTCGATCTCCTCCGGCGAGAACATTAACGGCGGCAGCAGGAAGCCGGGACGCAGCAAATAGCCGAGGCCCGGCTCCCCTTCGATCGTGGCCCCCTGGCCCTGAAGCGTGGCGACGTCGCGGTAGAGCGTGCGCAGACTGACGCCCAACTCATCCGCCAGCGCCTGCCCGCTGACCGGATGGCGATGACGGCGCAGGATCTGGATCAGCGCGAGCAGACGATCGGCCCGCGCCATGGCTCACAAGGCTTGCGCGTAGAGCGCGCGGGCGTCGGTCAGGGTCACCTCGCGCGGATTGTTGATCAGGAGACGCTGCACCTTCAGGGCGTCGGCGGCGAGCATGTCGAGATCGCCTTCCTTGATCCCGACGTCGCGCAAGGTCTGGGCCATCGGCATGTCCGCGACCAGCGCCACCATGAACGCCACGAAAGCTTCGGCAGCGGCGCTCGCGCTAGGGAAATGCTGGCCGGGCAGCAATACGGCCGCGAGTTCGCCATAGAGCGCGGTCGCGCTGGAGAGATTGAACTCCAGCACCGGAGACAGCATCAGCGCGTTCGAAAGGCCATGCGGCACATGGAAATGCCCGCCGATCGGATAAGCCAAGGCATGGACGGCTGCGACCGGCGCATTGGCGAAGGCCATGCCCGCCAGCAGCGATCCCATCAGCATCTCGCCGCGCGCGGCCAACTGATTTCCGTCCGCGCAGACCTTGCGGATGTTGCGGCCCAAGAGGTCCAGCGCCTGACGCGCCAACGCGTCGGAGATCGGGTTTTTCTTATGCTTGGAGGTGTAGGCCTCGATCGCATGCACCATGGCGTCGATCCCGGTCGCGGCCGTGACAGCTGGTGGGACGGACAGGGTCAGCGCCGCGTCGAGCAGCGCGACGTCCGGCAGCAATTGATGCGAGACCACGCCTTTCTTCTCGTGCGTCGGCGTGGTCACTATCGCGATGTCCGTGACTTCCGAGCCAGTGCCGGCGGTGGTGGGAACCTGGATCAGCGGCAGGCGCGCGCCCTTGGCGAGGCCGATGCCGTAGATCTCCGGCAGTTTCTGGGTGGATGGGGCGAGGAAGGCGACCAGCTTGGCCGCGTCCATGGAGCTGCCGCCGCCGAAGCCGACCACGCCGTCGATGCGATTGTCGCGCGCGAAGGCGACCGCCTCCTCCACCACGGTTTCCGGCGGATCGGCGACCACGCGGTCATAGAGGATCGCAGCCAAGCCGGCGGCCTTGAGGCTGGCCAGCGCGCCCTCCAGCAGCCCCGCCTTGGCGAGGCCGGAATCGGTCACCACCAGCGCGCGGGCGACGCCCAGATCCTTCAGGATGGGCCCGAGCTCCGAGACGCAGCCGGCGCCGCTGACGATCCGGCGGGTGGTGCTGAATTGCAGTAAGTTCATCGCTCTTCTCTCGGCAAAGGGTTCTCGATCACGCGCAAGGCGTC
>JBMLRS010000240.1:0-1114 GCA_049240905.1 Elsteraceae bacterium | reverse complement strand
GGATGCCCGCGGCGCCCGCCGCGCCGGCCAGCGGTCTGGTCGATCAGTTGGGCGAGCGGTCGCGTGATCGCGGCCGCCCGGCGCCGGCCGCCGAGCCGGAGGATGACATGGCGGCCGAGCCGCCGCCGCGTCCTTCCGCCCGGGATCGCCTGCGCGACCGCGTTCGTTCGGCCGAGTCGCCTGACCTGGGCGGCGACGCCCCGGCGCTGGATCGCGACCCAGGCGCGCGTCCGGCGCGCGGCGACCGCACGCAAGACAAGCTTTCGGAACGGATGGCGGAGCGCGTCGCCGAGAGGCTGGCGCAGCGCGCCGGCGATCGGGTGACTGGCCCGGCCGTTGACGGGGAGGCGCCGGCCCGCCCGGCCCGTGATCGCTCTCTCCTGCGCGCCGCGCTCGCCGGGAATCCGGTGGCGGCGAACGGCGCAGGGGATCGCGCCGCGTTGGACGCGGCGCCGCGGTCGAAAGCCGAACGGGAATTGTTGCAAGCCTTGCGAGGGCGCCGGTAGCCTGACGCGCCTGGGCTCGAAACCGGGCCTGGGCGGTCGGCGAGACGTTCATGCGGAGAGAGAGAATGAAGCCTGCAGCCAAAGCCTTGCGCGTAGCCGACCAACGACCGCCCGAATCGCGGGGATCGTCGTTCCGACTGCTGCCCGTGACCTTGGCGGCCGTGCTGGTGATGCTGACCCTGAAGGTCGGCGACGTCTGGAGCGGGTTCTCGGCGCTCTCCGAAGGGCTGCGTAGCAATGAGGCGAACGCGCAGATCCGCAGCGCCGATCCGAGCGCCGGGTTGCAGAAGCCTGAAGTCGTCGCCAAGGCGGCGACCGGGCCGGAAGCGTTCCCGAACCCGTCCCGCTTCACGCAAGAAGAGATCGAAGCGCTGAATCAACTCGCCTCGCGCCGCGACCAACTCGATCGCCGCGAAATGAAGATCAAGTCCGACGAGGCGGTCGTGCAGGCCGCCTTCAAGAATCTAGAGGAGCGGTTGAAAGAGTTCGAGGTCATGAAGAAGGATCTCGAGAGCTTGCTGACCCAGACCGATTCTGCGCAGGACAATCGCTTGCGGAGCTTGGTGCGGATCTATGAATCGATGAAGCCGAAGGAAGCCGCTCAGATC
>JBMLRS010000239.1:3271-7400 GCA_049240905.1 Elsteraceae bacterium | reverse complement strand
ACATCGCCGGTTTCCAGCGCCTGACGGAAGCCTGGAAGGCGCTCTACCGCGCCTGAATCGCGTTGACGAAGCCCTCGATGTCGCGGAATCGGGCGCAGCGCGCCCGCTCCGCGGTCAGGATCGAGGCGACGGTGCTGACGCTCTGCTCCACGTCATGGTTCACGACCAGATAGTCATATTCCTTGTAGTGGCTCATTTCGTCAGCGGCCTTGGCCATGCGGCCGGCCACCGCCTCGTCGCTGTCCTGGGCGCGGGTGCGCAGGCGGCGCTCCAGTTCGCTCATCGAGGGCGGCAGGATGAAGACCGAGACCAGATCAGCGCGGGCGACGCGGGCGACCTGTTGAGTGCCCTGCCAATCGATGTCGAACAGCACGTCCTTGCCCGCGCTCAGCGCCTGCTCCACCGGGTCGCGCGGCGTGCCGTAGCAATTGCCGAACACTTCGGCCCACTCCAGAAACTCCCCTCGCCCGACCATGCGGTCGAAGGTCGCCCGGTCCGTAAAGTTGTAGTCCCTGCCGGACATCTCGCTGGGGCGCCGCGCCCGCGTGGTGGTGGAGACCGACATGGTGAGGTTCGAGTCGGACTCCAGCAGACGACGCGCGATCGTGGTCTTTCCCGCGCCGGAGGGCGACGAGAGCACGAACATCACGCCGCGCCGGGGCGGCAAAGGCTTCAGGTCAGAGGAATTCTGGGTCATTCGAGGTTCTGGATCTGCTCGCGGAATTGTTCGATGGTCGCCTTCAGGTCAAGCCCGATCCGGGTGACCGAAAGGTCGGCTGACTTCGCGGTCAAGGTGTTGGCCTCCCGGCCGAACTCCTGCGACAGGAAATCGAGTTTACGGCCAACCGCCCCGCCTTCGGCAAGCAGGCTGTCAGCCTGGGTCAGGTGGCCGTCCAGCCGATCCAGCTCCTCCGTCGCGTCGGCGCGGGTCGCCAGAAGGGCCACCTCCTGAATCAACCGATCGGACGGCAGCTCGGTTCGGCCCTCCAAAAGCTTGTCGAGCTTTTCCTGGAGCCGCTGACGAATCGCCGCGGGCTGCAAGGTCGCGGCGGCGCGCGCCTGCCCTACAAGATCCGCAATCTGCGCCAGTTGCCCCTGCAGCACAGACGACAGGCGGGCGCCCTCCGCCATGCGGGCCTGGACCAAGGCTTCGATCGCCGTCGCAAGTCCATCCTGCAGCGCCGCGTCCGGCACGGTCGCCCGCTCACCCTCCACGACGTCCACGACGCCACGCACCTGCAACAGCTCGGCGAGGCGCGGCGGGCTGCGCGAAATCCGACCGGGGAACGCCGCCGGCGTCGCCAGCAAGGTTCGGATCGCGGCGCGATCCACCACCATCCGCCCGCGCGGGTTGGTCGCGCCCAACGTCAATGACGCGTGGACCGTGCCGCGCCCCAGCATGGCGCTGACCTGCGCGCGGAATCCCGCCTCCAAATGTTCGGCCGACGCCGGCAAACGAAAACGCAAATCCAGCGCCTTGGCGTTGACGCTGCGAAGCTCCCACGACCAATCGACACCGCCTGTCGAGCCACTGGCTTGGCCGAAGCCAGTCATGCTGGAGAGAGGCTTCACCCCTGCGGACGCTTTCTTCTTCATGGCCGTGTTCTATATAGCGGGAGGGGCGAAACTGTCACGAACGCTGGGACATACTGGATCGACAAGTTTAATTGCGATATCAGTAACTTCAGCGGCGCACAAACGTATACAAAACTTGGCGCCTTTGACGCATCGCCGCTTACCCACCCCTGGAGGACTTCTAATATGGATGACGCTCGCTCTCTGCTTCCCCCCACGGACATCGGCCGCCGCGGCTTTGTCGCCAGCTCGCTGGCCGTTTCCGGCTTTGCTCTGGCCGCCCAGCCGGTTCAAGCCCAAACTATCGTGACAACCAGCGCTGATGGCCTCGAAGCCGGCGACGTCTCGATCCCGACCTCGACCGGCCCGATCGCGGGCTATCGCGCCGCCCCGGCGACCGGAACCAACCTGCCGGTGATCCTGGTCGTCCAGGAGATCTTCGGCGTCCACGAGCATATCAAGGACATCTGCCGCCGCTTCGCCAAGGCCGGCTACTACGCGATCGCTCCTGAGCTTTTTCAGCGCCAGGGCGACGTGAAGACGATGACGGACATCCCGGCGATCATCGCCAACGTCGTCTCCAAAGTGCCGGACAGGCAGGTGATGTCGGACCTGGACGCGACGACCGCCTTCGCAAGGGCGAGCGGCCGCGCCAACGTCGCGAAGCTTGGCGTGACGGGCTTCTGCTGGGGCGGCCGCATCACTTGGATGTACGCCGCGCATAATCCGGCGGTGAAGGCCGGCGTGGCCTGGTACGGCCCGCTGGTGCGGCCCAAGAACGAGATGACGCCGCGGCATCCGATTGATATTGCGCCGACGTTGAGGACGGCCGTGTTGGGCCTCTATGGCGGCGCAGACACCGGCATCCCCAATGATACGGTCGATCAGATGCGCAGGGCTCTGCCAGCGAACGGTCCGTCGGAGATCGTCCTGTATCCCGACACGCCTCACGCCTTCCACGCCGACTATCGCGCCAGCTATCGCGAAGCGCCGGCCAAGGACGGCTGGACGCGCGCCCTGGCTTGGTTCCGGACCTACGGCGTCGTGTAAGAAGCTCTGAGCCTACCCCCTCCCCAGCGCGGCGGCGAGGAAGCCGCCCGCGTCGGGGAGGAACGGGTTCACCAAGGTCACGCCGCCTAATGTGCGGCCGGACTGGCCATCTTCGGTGATCAACAAACGGCAACCATGCTGCTTGGCGGTCGCCCAGATCATGGCGTCCCAGAATGACCAGCCATGATGGACGACCGCATCCATCGCTTCGTCCAGGCAAACCTGCGAAGCGGAAACCACCGGCATTGCGTCGCGCAAGGAATTCACGATCGCCGCCGCTTCGGCGGGCGGCAAGCCAACTTTCCTGCTAGTGAGAACCCGAAAAAGCTCCCCAAGCGATTGCAGCGTCAGAACGCAGTCATGATTTTTCGACAATCGCAGAAGCCGCTGAGCGATTTCGCGCCGTTCGCTGGCTTCGCTGCGGAGAGCGTAGACGAGGATGTTGGTGTCGAGCGTGAACCTCACGTCATCATCGATCGTAGAGGCTGTCGCGATCAAACACATAGTCACCCATCGCCACGCCCTGCTCCATGCTGGCGAGCAGTCGATCCCAGGCTCGCTCCCTCGCTTCGTCCAACGGCTTCGGCGCGAACTTCGTCAGTTGGGCGATCGGCTCTCCGCGACGTGTGATGACCACGGTCTCGCCTTCGGACGCGCGCCCCAGCAGGTCCGAAAACTGACGATTAGCGTCCGTAGCTGAAACAAAGATGGTCATGGCCCAACAAAAGTAGTGAGATCACTACTTTACCGAAATTGTGATGGCTTGTCGACTCGGCCGCCTCAAGGCGTCTTGGCTTTGTCCTGCTGGGAACGGCGCCAGCGGGCGACGTTGCGGTTATGCTCCTCGAGGCTTTTGGCGAAGGCGTGCCCGCCCGTGCCGTCGGCGACGAAATAGAGATCCTCGTAGTTTCCGGGCTGGCTCGCCGCTATCAGCGAGGCGCGGCCGGGGTTGGCGATCGGTCCGGGCGGCAGGCCATGATTCGTGTAGCTGTTATAAGCGGTGGGCCGCTCAAGATCGGCGCGGGTCAGCGCGCGGTCGAGCGTGGATTTGCCATTGGTGATCCCGTAGATCACGGTGGGATCGGACTGCAGCCGCATGTTCTTTCGCAGTCGATTGACGAAGACGGCGGCGACGCGCGGCCGTTCGACCGCCTGCCCGGTCTCTTTCTCCACGATGGAGGCGAGGGTCGCAAGATCCTTGGGCGCCGTCAGCGGCAAACCTGGCGTGCGTTTGGCCCAGGCGTCGGCCAAGGCCTCCTCCATCGCCCTCATCATGCGCGTGATCAGCTCCGCGCGGCCGTCTCCCCAGGAGTAATTGTAGGTTTCGGGCAGCAGCGACCCTTCCGGCGCCGGGGCCGGCAACGCCCCGGTCAGTCCTTCCGCGGCTGAAACCAGATCAAAGACCTGCGCGACGGTCAGGCCTTCCGGCACGGTCAATCGGCGAACGACGACGCGGCCGTCCCGCATCTGCTCCAGAAGCGCGCGCACGGTAATCCCGGCGTGA
>JBMLRS010000239.1:0-3261 GCA_049240905.1 Elsteraceae bacterium | reverse complement strand
CCGGCTTTCACCGGCCGCTGCCGCCCCGTCAGAACGGCGCCGGCGATGAAGAAGAGGCGATGGGGGACCACCCCCGCCTCCTCGAGCCTGTGACCGATGGTCTCGAGCCCGACGCCGCGAGGAATGAGGACGCGGGTGTCCTGGCTGGATGGGCCAGGACCATTCAAGCCGGCCCAGGCCCACCAGAACAACCCAAACCCGATCAGAGCGATCAGGCAGAGGGTGAGTCCGGCCGTCGCTGACCGCCGGATCGCCAAGCTCTACCCTAGCTGAAACGCGCGAAGATCAGCGACGCGTTGGTGCCGCCAAATCCGAAGGAGTTGGAGAGCGCGGCGCGAACCGGCCGCTCCTTCGCTTTGTGCGGAACCAGATCGAGGTCGCAGCCTTCGGATGGATTGTCGAGGTTCAAGGTGGGCGGCACGACCTGATCGCGGACCGACAGGATCGAGAAGATCGCCTCCACCGACCCCGCGGCCCCGAGCAGATGCCCGATCGCGGATTTCGTCGAAGACATCGAGATCGACGACGCGGCGTTGCCGAAAACGCGCTTGACGGCCGCGAGCTCAATCTCGTCGCCCAGCGGCGTGGAAGTGCCGTGAGCGTTGACGTAATCGACCTGGTCGGGGCTCAACTGGGCCCGGGCCAAAGCCGCCCGCATGGCGCGGAAGCCGCCATTGCCGTCCGGCGGCGGCGCGGTGATGTGATAGGCGTCGCCGGACATGCCGTAGCCGACCAGCTCCGCGTAGATCTTGGCGCCGCGGCGCTTTGCGTGCTCAAGCTCCTCGAGCACGATCACGCCCGCGCCTTCGCCCATGACGAAGCCGTCGCGGTCCTTGTCCCAAGGCCGTGAGGCCCGGGTCGGTTCGTCGTTGAAATTGGTGGACAGGGCTCGGGACGCCGCGAAGCCAGCGATCCCGATGCGGGAGACCGCCGCCTCGGTGCCGCCGGCGATCATCACGTCGGCGTCGCCGAACTGGATCATGCGGCCGGCGTCGCCGATCGCATGCGCGCCGGTGGAGCAGGCCGTCACTACGGCGTGGTTAGGCCCCTTGAAGCCCCAACGGATCGAGATATGGCCGGAGGCCAGGTTGATCAGGCTGGAAGGGATGAAGAAGGGGCTGAGCTTGCGCACGCCCTTCGTCTCCAGCGTCAAGCCGCCTTCGGTGATGCCGACCAGGCCGCCGATGCCCGACCCGACCATGACGCCAGTGCGCTCACGGTCTTCGTCCGACGTCGGCGCCCAGCCGGAATCTTCGATCGCCTCGCGGGCGGCCGCCATCGCGTAGACGATGAAATCGCCCACGCGGCGGCGTTCGTTCGCCGGCATCGCATAATCGAGGTCGAACTCGCCCTCGCCAGTTCCCAACGGGATCTGTCCGGCGACTTTGGCCGGCAGATCGTCGATCTGAAAACGTTCGATGGTGCGCAGGCCGGACTGCGATTTCAGCAGCTGGCTCCACACGTGCTGCGCGCCGCAGCCCAGCGGAGACACCATGCCCATGCCGGTCACGACGACGCGGCGCGCCAAAGGATTGGGGAGAGTCACGACGCAGGATCGCTCATCTGTGGGGCCAACGCCGGTTAAGCGTTGTGCTTTTCGATGAACGCGATCGCGTCCTTCACGGTCAGAATCTTCTCAGCCGCGTCGTCGGGGATCTCGCAACCGAATTCCTCTTCGAACGCCATCACCAGCTCGACGGTGTCCAGGCTGTCGGCGCCCAGATCGTCGATGAAGCTGGCGTTTTCCGTCACCTTCGACTCCTCAACGCCCAAATGTTCGATGACGATCTTCTTCACGCGCTCGGCGGTATCGCTCATTGCTCAAAATCCTTGATGGTCGGTCTTTCAGGAACCGAACCCCGAAAAGGCTAAGGCCTAATCGACGTCGGCGGAGGGGTTTTCGTCAAGTCAAAGCAATCCCCACCAGAAAGCGGCGGGGCATTAACATATTTAAAACCGCATGACTAGCGGCGGCTTGGCGTTCTCTTCGCTCATGGCATGGCCATGCCGCCGTTCACATGCAGGGTCTGCCCGGTCACATAGTCCGCGGCGGGGCTCGCGAGGAAGGCGACCATAGCGGCGATGTCCTCCGGCGAGCCAAGCCGGCCGAGGGGAATCCGCTCCAGAAGCGCGGTCTTCTGAGCTTCCGATAGCGCGTCCGTCATCGGCGTGGCGATGAACCCCGGCGCGACGCAGTTCACAGTCACATTGCGCGCGGCCACTTCCTGCGCCAGCGCCTTGGTGAAGCCGATCATGCCGGCCTTGGCGGCCGCGTAGTTGGTCTGGCCCGGATTCCCGGTGGTGCCGACGATCGAGCCGATGCCGATGATCCGGCCCCAACGGCGCTTCATCATGCCTTTCAACCCCGCGCGGGCCAGCCGCATCCCGGCGGTCAAGTTGACCTGAAAGATCAGGTCCCAGTCCGCGTCCTTCATGCGGACCAGCAGCCCGTCGCGGGTCAGTCCGGCGTTGTTCACGAGAATGTCGACCTGCCCCATCGCCGCCTCGGCGGCGCCGATCAGCCCATCGGCCGCGGCGGAGTCGCCGAGGTCGGCCGGCAGGCTGAAGGCGCGCGAGCCAAGATCGGCGGCCAACGCCTCCAGCTTCTCCGCGCGCGTGCCGGACAAGCCAACGGTCGCGCCTTGCTTGTGGAGCAATCGGGCGATCGCCTCGCCTATTCCGCCGGAAGCGCCCGTCACCAGCGCCGTGCGGCCGGTCAGATCGATCATCAGACTAATTCCTTCAAAACCGCCTCGACGTCGGCGGGCGCGCCCACGGAACGGGCGTCCGCGTCCTTGGCGATCCGCTTCACCAGACCGGCGAGGACCTTGCCCGATCCACACTCCACATAGCGCGTCACGCCCAAGGCCGCCATGGCCTCGACGCTTTCGCGCCAACGGACCATCGCGCAGACCTGTTCGACCAGTTGGGCGCGGATCTCGTCCGGATCGCTCCCCGGAGCCGCCGTGACGTTCGCGACCAGGGGAACCTTGGGCGCCAGCAGCGTCGCCTTGGCCAGCGCCGCCTCCATCGCCTTGGCCGCCGGCGCCATCAAGGCGCAATGGAAAGGTGCGCTCACGGTCAGGGGAATCGCGCGCTTGGCGCCTTTGCTCGGGGCCAGGGCGACGGCGCGGGCGATCGCCGCGGCCGAGCCCGAGAGGACGATCTGCCCGCCGCCATTGTCGTTGGCGAGATCGCAAACCTCCCCCGCGGCCGCCTCGGCCGCGAGCCGAGCTTCCTCGTCGATCTGCGCCTGCGTGA
>JBMLRS010000238.1:0-2643 GCA_049240905.1 Elsteraceae bacterium | reverse complement strand
TCGATCGGCTTCGTGATCGGCCTCGACTACGCCAATCCGCATCTCTCCCCGTTCGACGAGTTCCAGCGCTTCAAGCAGCATCCGGCGGTGAAGAAGTTCCTGGAAGGCGGCCGCCGCATCGCCTACGGCGCGCGCGCCCTGAACGAGGGCGGCTTCCAGTCCGTGCCGCATCTCACCTTCCGCGGCGGCGCGCTGATCGGCTGCGCGGCGGGCTTCATGAACGTGCCGAAGGTCAAGGGCACCCACACCGCGATGAAGTCCGGCATGCTCGCCGCCGAAGCCGTGTTCGAAGCGCTGGCGTCCGATCCGGCCGAACCCGTGGAGGCCAAGAGCTTCGGCGACAAGTATAAGGCCAGCTGGATCCATGAGGAGCTGCATGGCGTGCGCAACATCCGCCCCTCCTTCCAGAAGGGGCTGTGGGCCGGTCTGGTCTACAGCGCGGTCGACGCCTACGTCTTCCGCGGCAAGGCGCCCTGGACCTTCCATCACCACGCGGACTACGCGGCCCTGAAGCCGGCGGCCTCCATGCCGCGCATCAGCTATCCCAAGCCCGACGGGGTGATCAGCTTCGACAAGCCGTCCTCGGTCTATCTCTCGAACACCAATCACGAGGAAGACCAGCCGATCCACCTGAAGCTGCGCGACCCGTCAAAGGCGATCGCGCTGAACTGGGCGACCTATGAATCGCCGGAGCAACGCTATTGCCCGGCCGGCGTTTACGAAGTGTTGCAGGACGCCGACAGCGGCGAACGGCGGCTGCAAATCAACGCGCAGAACTGCGTGCACTGCAAGACCTGCGACATTAAGGACCCGACGCAGAATATCGATTGGACCACGCCGCAAGGCGGCGGCGGCCCTAATTATCCCAATATGTAGCGCTTAGATCTCGGTTCTCGAAGTCAACAACGCGGTGGCGCGCAGGCCCCTGCGCGCTTAGGATAGCTTCATGATGGGTTCCCAATCTCTGCGTCTGTTGGCCGGCTTGATGCTGGCCTCGACGATCCTCACGGCCCCACCGCTGCTGGCTCAGACGACGCCCTCTCCGGCGCCCGCTCAGCCCGGCGGCATGCCCCCCGCCGATCAGCCGCTCGCCGCCTCGCAGGCGAGCCCCTCCGGGGCCTATCTGGTCGCTTTGTCCGCCGCGCGCAAAGCCGACTATCAGGCGGCCGCCCGCTTCATGGAGCAGGCGCGCAAGAGCAATCCGGAGGATCCGGACCTGATGCGCCGCGCCATCACCTGGGAGATGGCCGCCGGCCGCTACGATCAGGCCCTCGCGCTGGCCAAGCTTCTGGTCGCCGCGCCGGACAGCCAGTCGATCCTGGCGATCACCCTGGCGGCGATGGACGAGTTGAAGCGCGGGGAGTTGCCCGCCGCCGACGCGCGCCTCGCCAGCCTGCCCCGGCAGGGCGTGGGGTCGATCGCGGCGCCGCTGATGCGCGGCTGGATCGCCGCCAAGCTAAAGGGTCCGGCCGAAGGCGAGAAGGTGATCGCCTCGATCGGCGAGTCTCCCGCGCTCGCCCCGCTGCGTGAGCTGCATCAGGCGATGATCCGCGACGTGATGGCGAAGGAGGCCAACCCCGCCGCCTACAAACCGCTGCTGGAGGCCAACCCGCAGCCGCCGCTGCGGCTGGTGGAGCTGGGCGGCAACGCGATGGAGCGCGCCGGCGACAAGGCCGGCGCTCGGGCGCTCTACGCCGGCTTCATCGCGCGCAACGAAGACAATGAGCTGTCAGACCTGCTGCGCGGCAAGCCCGCCGACGGCCCGGCCCCGAAGCCGATCGTCGGCGGCGTCGAAGCCGGCATCGCCCAAGGCATGTTCGACATCGCCAGCCTGCTGCAGCAAGACCGCGCGGGCAGCGAGCTGGCCCTGCTCTATGTGCGTCTGGCCCTGATGCTTCAGCCGGATTTCCCTTTGGCGCAGATGCTTTTGGCTGAGGTCACCGAGGCCATGGGCAATCAGGCCGCCGCGATCGACGCCTATGGCGTGCTGGCGACCAAGCCCGGCTATAGCTGGCTCTCCCGCCTGCGCATCGCCGGCCTGCGCGACAGCGCCGGGGACACCGCCGCGGCCTTGGCCGACCTCACCAAGATGGGCGCGGAGAATCCGAACCGGTTCGAGGCGCTCTGGCGCAAGGCCGACATCCTGCGCGCGCGCGACCGCTTCACGGAAGCGACCGAGGCCTATGACGCGGCCATCGCGCGGGTGGCCAATCCCGACCGCCGTCACTGGTCGTTGTTCTTCGGCCGCGGCATCGCGCTTGAGCGCGTGAAGCGCTGGGACCGCGCCGAGAGCGACATGAAGAAGGCCCTGGCCCTGCAGCCGGAGCAGCCTTACGTGCTCAATTATCTCGGCTACACTTGGCTTGAGCAGAACATGAACCTGACGGAGGCCAAGGCGATGATCGAGCGCGCCGTGGCCCTGCGCCCGCAGGACGGCGCGATCGTCGACAGCCTCGGCTGGGCGTTCTACCGCCTCGGCGATTTCGAGACCGCGGCCAAGCATCTGGAGCGCGCGGTCGAATTGAAGGCCAACGACCCCACGATCAACGATCATCTGGGCGACGCCTATTGGCGCGTGGGCCGCAAGCTGGAGGCGCGCTTCCAGTGGACCCGCGCGCTGAGCCTTGACCCGGACGCTGACCT
>JBMLRS010000237.1:0-3497 GCA_049240905.1 Elsteraceae bacterium | reverse complement strand
CATCATGAGCTTAACTATCAGCCGCATGCGCATTTGCATCATTACGGCTACAAATATGGAGCTAAGATGGGGATCGACCGTGCTAAGAAGGAGATCCATCTCGCCCCCACCCGCGACGACGAGGGGGGCGAAGTGACGCCCGCGACCTCCGTGCCATACGACACGCTGATCATCTCCGTCGGCAGCGTGACCAATGATTTCGGCACCCCGGGCGCCGCCGAGTTCGCCGTGCCGTTGGAGACGCCGGACCAGGCGACCCGCTTCAATCGCAGGTTGGTCAACGCCTGCCTGCGCGCGAACGCCCAGCCGGAGCCGGTGCGGCCGGGTCAGCTTCATGTCGCGATCATCGGGGCCGGCGCGACGGGAACCGAGTTGGCGGCGGAGCTGCATCGAACCGTCCGCGCCGTGGTCGCCTTCGGCCTTAATCGGATCAATCCGGAGCGCGACGTGCGCATCCTGCTGGTGGAGGCGGCCGACCGCATCCTGCCGGCTCTGCCGCCCAAGATATCCGCCGCCACCACTTCCTTGCTGCAGAAGCTGGGGGTTGAGGTGCTGACCAGCACGCGGGTCAGCGCGGTCACCGCCGAAGGGGTGAAGCTGGCCGACGGCGGCTTCCTGCCGTCGGAGCTGGTGGTCTGGTCCGCCGGCGTGAAGGGGCCGGAGTTCCTGAAGACGCTGGATGGGCTGGAGGTGAACCGGATCAATCAATTGGTGGTCGAGCAGACGCTGCAGACCACGAAGGACCCGGACATTTTCGCGATGGGCGATTGCGCCGCCTGCCCGCGCCCCGGCCACCCGACGCCGATCCCGCCGCGCGCGCAGGCCGCTCATCAGCAGGCCGATCACATGTTCGGGCAGATCCGCCGCCGCCTGGCCGGCCAGCCGCTGACCCCGTTCATCTACAAGGATTTCGGCTCGCTGGTCTCGCTCGGCAAATACAGCACCGTCGGCAATCTGATGGGCTTCATTGTCGGCCGGAACATGTTCATCGAAGGCTATTTCGCCCGGCTGATGTATCGCTCGCTCTACAAGATGCATGAGGCCGCCCTGCACGGCAAAACGCCCACGCTCTGGCGCATGCTCGCGGGATTGGTCTCCTCCCGGCCGGAGCCGGGAGTTAAGCTGCATTAGCGCGCTTTCAGCTTAGAGCGGATTGCGCAAAGCCGAAAACGCGCTGTTTTTCATAATGGTATGAGCAAGTTCGCCGTCCCCGCTCCCCGTCCGGCGCCTAAGCGCTGTAGAGATACTGCGGGAGCCACAAGGTGAGGCCGGGCCAGAGATACATCAGCACCATGCACAGGATCACCACCAGCATGTAGGGCATCATGCCTGCGAAGATCTGGTTGATGGTCACATGCGAGGGGGCGACGCCCTTCAGATAGAACGCCGACATGGCGACAGGCGGCGACAGGAAGGCCGCTTGCAGGTTCACGAAAACCAGGACCCCCCAGAGGATCGGATCGATGCCGAAATGCTTCAGCATCGGCAGGAATATCGGCACGAAGATCACGATGATCTCCGTCCATTCCAGGGGCCAGCCGAGGATGAAGATGATCACCATCGACAGGATCATGAACTCCGTCGGCGTCAGGTTCAGGCTCAGCACCCAACTCTCCAGCAGCGCTTGACCACCGAGCAGCGCGAAGACGGCTGAGAAGATCGCCGAGCCGACGAACAGCCAACAGACCATCGAAGTGGTCTTCGCGGTCAGGAACACCGCCTCTTTGGTGCGCTTCCAGTTCAGGCTTTTCGCGTGGAACGCCAGCAGGAAGGCTCCGGCCGCGCCGACGGCCGCTGATTCGGTCGCCGTGGTGATGCCGAACAAGATGACGGCGAGAACGACCACCGTCAGGATGGCGAGGGGCGCCACTGAATCCGTCAGCAGCCGGATCACCTCCAGCCGCTCCACGGACATGCGCAGGTAATAGCGCAGCATCAGCAGAACCGACGCGGCGGCGATGCCGGCGTACCACCAATAGAAGCTCGCGCCGGGTCCTTTCTCCGCATCCGTCAGTTCGGCCGGGACCAGGTCAGGCGTGCCGAGCTGCTCCACGCCGCTCACCGCCTCGATCGCGTCTGCCTGCTGATGGATCACGACGTACCACCAGACTGTCGCCAGCGTCAGGATCACGATCGTGGCGGGAACCAGGGCGTAGGCGGTCGCGCGCAGCAAGTCGCCATAGCCGACCTTGCGGCCGTCGCGCAGGATCGCAGCGGCTTTCGCTGGGCTCGCCAGCGAATTTCAGAGGGCCAAGAAAATCTGCGAACCGTAGGCGTCGCGCAGCTTCACGGTCCATTCCGGAACCGGCACCCGGGTCTCGCTCTCGGGAAGTTTCGGCGCGATCTTCGGATTCAGCAGCGCCCATCCGATGATGTAGACGAGGTAGAGGAACGCCAGGAAAAAGCCCGGGAACATCGCCGCCGCATACAGCTTGACGACCGACTGGCCGGCGACCGCCGCGTAGACGATGATCATCACCGAGGGCGGGATCAGAATGCCCAGCGTGCCGCCGGCGGTGATCACGCCCGAGGCGAGCTTGACGTCGTAGCCGGCCTTCAGCATCGGGTTCAGGGCGATGACCCCCATCAACACGACCACCGCGCCGACAAGGCCGCTTGCGATGCCCCAAAAGGTGCAGACCAGCAAGGTCGCCACCGCCAGCGCCGCCGGAACGTTCCTGAACGCCAACTGCACCGCGTAGAACATCTTGTCCACCAGCGCGCCGCGTTCCATCACGTAGCCCATCAAGACGAAAAGCGGGATGGAGATCAGCACGTCGTTGGTCATCGCCCCATAGGTGCGCTGAACCATCAGATCGAAGATCCGGTTCTCATGCCAGGCTTGCGACGGGTCGTAGAAGGCGCCGAACCCGAACATCATCCCCAATCCCATGAGGGTGAAGGCGGTGGGAAACCCCAGCATGATCACGACCACGATGAGGCCGAGCATGGTCAAGCCGAGAGCCGGATCGCTCATTTATTCTTTTCTCCCCCAAGGCCACGCTGGCGCGCCGCTTCGTCGATGCTATGGGACCGCTCAATCGCGGCGATGCGCGTGGCGTCGTCCAGATGCTCGCTCGCGGATAACTGTTCTTCGACGACGTCGATCTCCGCGACATCCTTCAAACGGCTCGGCCATGTCCCGGTCTTGATGCAGACGACGCAGCGGACCATCTCCGCGAAGCCCTGGAACAAGATCAGCGCGCCGGCGACGGGAATGACCGTCTTGAAATGATAGACGGGCGGGCCGTCCGCCGTGACGTTGGAATGCTCTTTAATGCGCCAGGAATCGCCTGCGTAGTCGTATCCCGCGTAGAGCAGGGCGGCGATGCCCGGCAGAAAAAACAGGACGTAGAGCGCTAGATCCAGCGACGCCTGCATCCGCGGCCTCATGGAGGAATAGAGGAAATCCCCCCTGACATGGCCGTTCTGGGCGAGGGTGTAGGCGCCGCAGAGCATGAACAGCGAGCCGTAGAGCATGTTGCTCGCGTCGAAGA
>JBMLRS010000236.1:0-1577 GCA_049240905.1 Elsteraceae bacterium | reverse complement strand
GGGGCGATGCGCCCGGCGCGATCGCCCACCGGGCCGTTGAGTTGATTCATGGTCGGGCGGTCAAGGTCAGGCGAGACCCGTTCCCCGCCGACCTCGGACCACCAACGACCGGTTTCCTGGCCGGTCAGGCATTCCTTGGCGAGACGGGCGACATGCAGCAGCGCGGAGACGTCCGCGCCCTCCAGCTTGTCAACGCCGCGCTGACGCAGGAAATGTTCGGCGATCGCATGGTCGAAATCATCGCCGCCCAGCGCCGCGTCGCCGCCGGTGGCCAGCACCTGGAACACGCCCTTCTCAAGCCGCAGAAGCGAGACGTCAAAGGTGCCGCCGCCGAGATCAAACACGGCGTAGACGCCCTCCGCCGCGCTATCCAACCCGTAAGCCAGAGCGGCGGCGGTCGGCTCGTTCACCAGCCGCAGCACTTCCAGGCCCGCGAGTTGGGCCGCGTCGCGGGTCGCGGTGCGCGCGGCGTCGTCGAAATAGGCCGGCACGGTGATCACCGCGCGATCCACCTCGCCGCCCAACGCCATCGCCGCGCGTGACTTCAGGGCGCGCAGAATGTCGGCGGAGATCTCCACCGGCGTCATCCGCCGGCCCGCGACCTCAAGCACGACCATGCCGTCCTGCGAGCCTTCCGCCAGCTTGTAGGGCAGCGCCCCGGCGAGTCGCTTCAGATCATTCAGGCCGCGTCCCATCAGGCGCTTGATCGAGCTGACGGCGTTCTCGGGCTCGGCCAGCATCATCCGGCGCGCCATGTCGCCAACGATCGCGTCGCCGTCCTCGTCATAGGCGACGATGGAGGGCACCAAAGCGCCGCCACGCGCGTCGGTCAACACATGCGGCTGGCCGTCCTTGGAGACCGCGATGACCGAATTGGTGGTGCCGAGATCGATGCCGACGGCGAACCCGCGCTCGCCTTCATGCGGGGCCGGAGTCTCGCCCGGCTCGTGAATCTGCAAAAGCATCGGATCAGGCCGCGGCGGAGAAGCGGCGACGACGCAGTCGGGCTTCTTCCGCCAGCTTGCGAAGATATTTCAGGCGCAGCGTCGCGCGGGCGGCGCGATCGAGATCTTGGGATCTGAACAACTCGGATAATTCCTTCGTGACCGCGTCCGCGTCGGCCTGCGCTTGCGCCATCAAGGCTTCGACGGCGCCGGCGTCTTCGGCTTCAGAGAGGGCTTCGCGCGCCTCCATCGCTTCCAGCAACAACGCTTTGTCATGGACGGTGACCCCGTCGGCGTCGTCGAGCCGGCGGCCTGCGCGTTTCAACAGGAAAACCGCGCGCGACAGAGGATCGCGCAGGGTTTCGTAAGCCTCGTTCAAGTCAGCGGCCTGCCCTTGGGCGAAAGCCTGCTCCCGGGCGGTCTTCGCGCGAAACCGGTCGGGATGAAGCTGGCGCTGACGCGCGAAGTAGAGCCGGTCCAGTTCCTTCGGCTCCAGATCGAAGCCGGGGGCCAGATCCAGCCGGGCGAAGAGATCGCCCGCAGCGGGCGGCTGAACCGCGCCGCAGGTGTCGCAGAATGAGCGGAGCTTGCCTAACGGACCATGGCAGGACCAGCAGGCCGCCTCAGACGTGG
>JBMLRS010000235.1:0-2386 GCA_049240905.1 Elsteraceae bacterium | reverse complement strand
GATGTCTCCGAGAACATGTTAACGCGGGCGCGGACGGAGACCACAAACGCTGCCGTCCGATATGAGCGCGCGGATCTTGAGACGGTCGCGATCCAACCCGCCGCCTATGATCTGATCTACAGCTCGCTCGCCCTGCATTATCTGGTCGATCTGGCCCGGCTGATCGCGGAGGTTCGGCGCGGCCTCCTCTCCGGCGCTGCCTTCGTCTTTTCCGTCGAGCATCCGATCGTCACCTGCTCCACCCATCAGCAATTCATCGTGGACGCGGAGGGGCGCAAGCATTGGCCTGTCTCAGGTTATCTGAGCGAAGGCGAGCGGGTGACCGATTGGCTGGCCAAGGGGGTCGTCAAGCAGCACCGCACCCTCGCCACATACCTCAATCTCCTGACGAATGACGGCTTCAGCTTGACCCAAATCAAGGAATGGGGCCCGACCGACGCGCAGATTGCGGTCAAACCCGCATGGGCCATGGAGCGAGAGCGGCCGATGTTTCTGTTGGTTTCAGCGCGGGCGCCTTGATTCCACGGACCAACGCTCGCTAGGTATAGGGTTACGAGTCGCCCCACTTAGAATGCGACCGTCCGCAGCAGAGGAAATTCCATGTCGAACGATGTCTTCCCGGTTCCATCGGCCTTTGGCGCCAAGGCTCTGATCGGGCCAGAGAAATATCGGGCGTGGTATGAACAGTCCGTGAAGGACCCGCAGGCTTTTTGGGGCGAACAGGGCAAACGTTTGACCTGGATGAAGCCTTACACCCAGGTGAAGAACACGTCTTTTTCGGGCGACGTCTCGATCAAATGGTTCGAGGACGGCGAACTGAACGTCTCCGCCAACTGCCTGGACCGCCACTTGGCGACGCGCGGCGATCAGACCGCGATCCTGTGGGAAGGCGACGATCCGAACGAGTCCAAGGCGATCACCTACCGCGAGGCGCATGAGCAGACCTGCCGCCTCGCCAATCTGCTGAAGGCCCGCGGCGTCAAGAAAGGCGACCGCGTCACGATCTATCTGCCGATGATCCCGGAAGCCGCCTTCGCCATGCTGGCCTGCGCCCGCATCGGCGCGATCCATTCCGTCGTCTTCGGCGGCTTCTCCCCGGACAGCCTGATCAACCGCCTGCAGGATTGCGAGTCCACGGTGCTGATCACCGCCGACGAGGGCCTGCGCGGCGGCAAGAAAGTGCCGCTGAAGGCCAACGCGGACGAAGCGCTGAAGCAATGCCCGGCCGTCCACACCTCGATCGTGGTGCGCCGCACCGGCGGCAAGGTGGATTGGGATAGCAAACGCGACGTTTGGTATCATGAGGGGACCGCCGGGGTCAGCGCCGATTGCCCGCCGGTCGCGGTGAACGCGGAGGATCCGCTGTTCCTGCTCTACACCTCGGGATCCACGGGCAAGCCCAAGGGCGTGCTGCACACTTCCGGCGGCTATCTGCTCTACGCCGCGATGACCCACCAATATGTCTTCGATTACCAGGACGGCGACGTCTACTGGTGCACGGCGGATGTGGGCTGGGTCACTGGCCACAGCTACATCGTCTATGGCCCGCTGGCGAACGGCGCCGTCACCTTGATGTTCGAGGGCGTGCCGAACTATCCGGACAGCAGCCGCTTTTGGCAGGTCGTGGACAAGCACAAGGTCACGATCTTCTACACCGCCCCCACCGCGATCCGCGCCCTGATGCGCGACGGCGAGGGCCCAGTGAAGAAGACCAGCCGCGCCAGCCTGCGCCTGCTGGGCTCGGTCGGCGAGCCGATCAACCCGGAAGCCTGGATGTGGTACCATGACGTGGTCGGCGACAAGCGCTGCCCGATCGTCGACACTTGGTGGCAGACCGAAACCGGCGGCATCCTGATCACCCCGCTGCCCGGCGCGATCGACACCAAGCCTGGCTCCGCCACTTTGCCTTTCTTCGGCGTGAAGCCGGTGATCGTGGACGGCGAGGGCAAGGAGCTGCACGGCGCCTGCGAAGGCAATCTCTGCATCTCGGACAGCTGGCCCGGCCAGATGCGCACGGTCTATGGCGACCATAAGCGCTTCATCGACACCTATTTCGCCACCTTCCCCGGCATGTATTTCACCGGCGACGGCTGCCGGCGCGACGCGGACGGCTATTACTGGATCACCGGCCGCGTCGATGATGTGATCAACGTCTCCGGCCACCGCATGGGCACGGCGGAAGTGGAGAGCGCGCTCGTCGCCCATCCGAAGGTCTCGGAGGCGGCCGTCGTCGGCTATCCGCACGACATCAAGGGCCAGGGCATCTACGCCTATGTCACGCTCATGGGCGGCGAGAAGGTGGATGGCGAGCTGCGCAAGGAGCTGGTGCAATGGGTGCGCAAGGAAATTGGCCCGATCGCCACGCCGGACCTGATCCAGTTCGCGC
>JBMLRS010000234.1:0-3064 GCA_049240905.1 Elsteraceae bacterium | reverse complement strand
GCTCCGTCGCGCCCACCGGGAAGATCGCCAGATCCATCCCGCCCGCGACGATCTCGCCGATCTCGACCGAGGTCAGCATGTCCCATCGGCGCCGCATGGCTCGTCTCCTTCGCGCGTCAGAAGATCACGTCGGCCGGCGCATGTCGAAGCGGCTGTCGGGGCGCACTTCGACATAGGCGGTCGGGCCGCCGCCGCGCAGGATCACGCCCGCGTTGAAGGTGTCGAACAGGCCGTCCTTCAACAGGCGCTTGGCGATATGCGCGGCCACCACTTCCCCGATGACCAACACGGCGGGGGTAGGCTCGCCGGCCTGGTTCCGAAGCTGAACGACGTCGGTCACCTTGCATTCGAAATTCACGCCGCTTTCGGCCACGCGCGGCGGGCTGACCAGCCGGGACGGCGCCTTGGTCAATCCTGCGAAGTCGAACTCATCCTGTCCATAGGGCAGGGGCGCGCAAGTCTGGTTCATCTGCTCCGCCAGATCGCGGGTCGCGAGGTTCCAGACGAACTCGCGCGTCTCGATCGCGTTGCGGCTGCTGTCCTTCGGGCTGGTGCTGGAGAAGCCGATGATCGGCGGGGTGTAGCTGAAGGCGTTGAAGAAGCTGTAGGGCGCGAGATTGACCGAACCGTCCGCGCCGCGCGTCGACACCCAGCCGATCGGGCGCGGCCCGATGATCGCGTTCAGCGGATCATGCGGCAGGCCATGGCCTTTGGCGGGTTCATAGTAATGGGTCTCGGCGTCGATGGTCATGTCTGGGGGCGCTCGCGGCAGGTCTTCGGCTTCCCGTTCCTAAGCCGCTTCGCGCCGCGACGCCATACCGTCCCGCCTAGAAGCGGACATCGCGATTGATGTTCTTGTAGAGCAGATAGCTCGCCTCGCCCCAGCCCGTGCAATAGAACTGCTGCGGGACGTAGCTGCCCATCCAGATGAAGTCTCCGGCCCAACATTCGTGCCAGTCGCGGCCCAGTAGATAGAGCCCCTGGCCTTCCAGCATATAGAGCCCATGCTCCATGATGTGGGTCTCCACGCAGGGGAAATAGGTTCCGGGCGCGAAGCTGAGGATGTTCACGGCCATGTCGAAGGCCATGTCCTCGTCCGGCAGCAGATGCCGCCAGGCGCGGCCGTCGGTGTGCTTCAAACGGCGCTCCACTTGGTCCCGATGGCCGAAGATCGGCGCCGGCGGCTTGAAGCCCGCGGCCGGTTCGTAAGGCCGCTTGATCCAAATGACCCGCGCCCCCTGCTCCCCCGCCAGAAGATCGAGCGGCGCGCCCGCCGGGCAGTAGACGTAGCCGTTGGCCAGGACGACCCGCCGGTCGCCCGCCGCTTCGATATCCACCGAGCCGGACAGGACGTAGAGGAAATGCTCCAGCCCATCGGTGATCGGCCGAACCGCGCCGCCGCCGGGCGCCAACTCCAGCAGGGCCTGCGCGAAATTCGCGCCCATGCTGGGCGAGGTCTGAAACCGCACCAACGTGTCGCGGAGATAGGGCAGTCGGCTCTCGAGAACGCCGTCCGGCGGCATCACCGCATAGTGCGGCGTCACCATCGCGCGATTATGGCCAAAGATTCCAGGCGGTGGATTGGGGCGGGACATGCGGGCTCCGTGTCAATCGATCGAGAAAGCGTTGATGGCCAAGCGCTTGACTGAGCGCTTGCGCGACTCAGACTAAGCTAAAAACGCGCTGGGTCGGATCGCCGTCGACGCATAGCTCCGTCAGCACCCGATCGGTCTTGCGCCGACCCGTCACCGCCGCCACGAACCGCGCTTCGGTCTCGTCGTCGATCAGATCGCCATGCGCCAGCCCCTCCACATGGCAGTCGACGAAGCGCTCGAACAGTTTGAACCGGGCCTGCGAGCGGGCGGAGAAGCGGAAGAAATTGACGACCGCGTCGACATGGGAGACCAGCTTGTCGCCAAGCGGTATCAGCTCCCAACGGTCGTTGTCGTCCAACTCGATCCACAGCAAGTCATCGGTGGTGCGGCGCGTGATCACCTGCTCGGGCGAGAGCTTCTCGAGCAGCAGCTCGCTCAGCTTGCCCTCGACGGCGAGGAAGTCGAACCCCGCCATGCCCTGGAGCGCCGCCGCCGACACATAGACCGGCGCCTGGCAGAGCGAGTAGATCCGGAAGCCGAACGGTTTGCGCAGGAACAGCATCGACATCTCGCTCTTGCGCGAGGCGCCGGTCTTGTCGAAGAAGCAATGGATCGAGATCGGCTTGAAGTTGCGGACCGCGATCTCGGCCAGGCTTTTGGGATCGATGGTCAGCACCGGGCCCGCTCGCCGCTCCTGCAGCGCCGCGCGCACCGGCGTCATCGAGCAGTTCAAGCCGTCGAAGAACAGGCCGCGCGGCGCGTCGCTCACATGCGCGCCGATGAAGTCCAGGAAGCCGTCGGCGTAGACCACGTCGGACGCCAGCAGCAGCACGTCGGCATTGTCCTTCTGCGCGCGCAGCACGGTGAAATGCTGCGCGTGGCCGAAGACGAAATACTGGGTGGCGGCGGCGTGGCGCGCGAAATCCGGCATGTCGGGCAGGCAATACAGCCGGATCTCGCAGAGCTCGCTGAGCCGCCGGATCTCCGGTAGGGCGCAGATCGCCGGCACGTCGTCGATGTGGGTGACGATGTCGAAGACCACGTCGTTCGTTGCGCACAGGGCGGGAAAATTCCCCTCCGCCAGCAAGGAGGACAGGCTGCCCCAGGCCATCTTGTCGACGAAGCGTCGACCCCAGCAGACCATGTTGGCGTAGATCACGCGCCGACCGCTTGGCGCGCGGCCCATGACGACCGCGGGAACCTGCTTGTCGACCTCCATGAAATCCTTCAGCTGTCGGATCAGCGCCCATTCCGGGCGGTCCTGGGCCATCTTCTCCGCGATCTGATAGGCGACATCCATCCGGCCGCCCTGCGCGGCGAAGAGATAGTAGCTCAACAGATGCGCCGGATCGAACTGCCGATCCTCCAGCAGATAGCGCAGGACGCGGTCGATCTCCGGAAACCGCGAGGGAACCCGCAGATAGAGGATATGGCGCGAGACATAGGGGCCGTAGTCCCGCTCCAGCGCC
>JBMLRS010000233.1:0-3474 GCA_049240905.1 Elsteraceae bacterium | reverse complement strand
AGCCCTCGAAGCCGAGGCCGTTGATCACCACGAGATCCGAGCCCAGCACGGTCTGCGCGTCCTTCGGCGTCGGCTGGAAGCCGTGCGCGTCGACTCCCGGTCCGGCCAGAGCCGAGACAACGACCCGATCGCCGCCGATCTGACTGATCATGTCGGCAAGCACAGTGAAGCTGGCGGTGACCTTCAGCGGCGGCTCCGCCGCATTGGCTGGAAACTGGCTGGCCAGGGCCACGACAAGGCCGAGAAGCAGGGCGCGGAGGGACATCGAATTCTCTCTGTAATGTTATAACATAACAGCTTCTTGAGAAAACGAAGTCAACCGGCGATGTCGGTGATCCCCACGACCACAGTGCGCGTGCGCCCGTCGCGTTGCACCGTCAGGGAGGCCCTTTTGCCGACGCCGAGCCGCTCCAAGGCGGTGGTCAGTTCGGTGATGGTGCGGATCGACTGACCGTCGACCTGGGTGATCACGTCGCCCACCCCATTGGTCGAGCGATCGACCCCGACCAGACCCGCCGACGCCGCCGGCGAGCCGGGCTGCACGGCGGCGATCACCACCCCCACCACGCCGGCTCTGGCCGCGATCTCATCGGGCGCGGCGATGATGCCGATCCCCGGCCGCGGCACGCGCCCGTCGCGGATCAATTGCGGCACGATGCGGTTCACCGTGTCGACCGGCACGGCGAAGCCGACCCCGGCGAAGGAACCGGTGCCGGACAGGATGGCGGTGTTCACGCCGATCAGCCGTCCGGCGGAATCCAGCAACGGTCCGCCGGAATTGCCGGGATTGATCGGGGCGTCGGTCTGGATCACGCCGGTGATCTCCCGGTTCGGCGCGGTCGGCAGCCGGCGGTCCAGCGCGGACACGATGCCGGCGGTCAGCGAGCGGTTGAGGCCGAAGGGATTGCCGATGGCGTAGGCCATCTGCCCGATCTTGAGATCCGAGGATGTCCCGATCGGGATTGGGCGCAGCCGCTCCCGCGTCTCCTGCAGGCGGATCACCGCCAGGTCCTGGTCCGGCGCCACCCCGATCACGCGCGCGTCCACCGCCTCGCCGGAATCGAGTCGCACCCGCACCCTTGCCGCGCCCTCCACCACATGCGCGTTGGTGACGACATGGCCGACGGCGTCCCACAGGAAGCCGGATCCGGCGCCGCCGCGCCGCTCCGCCCCGCTGGCCGCGCGCGCGCCCTGCTCGGTGAAGATGTAGACGACGGAGGGGGCGGTGTTCTCGAACAACGCGATCGTGTGGCTCTCATAGTCCGACAGGCTGCCGCGCGCCGTGACCGCGCGCGGGCTGTCGCCGGTCAGATAGGCCGAGCGGAGGAACCGATCGCCCAGCCAGATCGAGGCCAGGATCAGGATCCAGATGAGGGCGTAACGGCCGAATCGATCGCGCATGGAGCAGAGAGATACCCGCCGCCGCCGTCCGATCAAGCGGCAAGATGTCGGCGAACCCCTGCGAATCTGTTTTCGCCGTGCTAGCCTGAACGCAGGAGGCGTGAGGCATGAGCGTATTGATCACCGGAGGCACCGGCTTCGTCGGTCTGGGCGTCGCGGAGGCCTTGCTGGCGCGCGGCGAGAAAGTCGCCTTGTTCGGTCTCGAGCCGCCGCCGCCCGCCGCCAAGCCGGCCTTCGAGAAGCTGGAGGGCAAGGTGATCGCGATGATCGGCGACGTCCGCGACACGGCCGCGCTTGAGCGCTTGATCGCCGACGCTAAGATCGACCGGATCGTCCACGCCGCCGTCATCACCGCAGGCTCCCAGCGCGAGCGGCGCGATCCGCGCAGCATCCTCGACACCAACCTGATGGGAACCCTGTCGGTGCTGGTGGCGGCGCCGCGCCATCCCTTGCGTCGGATCGTGCTGATCTCCTCCGCCTCGGTCTAGGGCGCGGCGGGTGGCTGGGCCAAGCCGCTGACCGAGGATGATCCGACGCCCAATCCGGAAACGCTCTACGCCATCACCAAATTCGCGTCCGAGCGGCTGGCCCTGCGACAGCAAGCCTTGACCGGGTTGGACGTGGTCGTGGCGCGGCTGTCCGCCGTGTTCGGCCCATGGGAGCGCGACACCGGCCTGCGCGACACCCTCAGCGCGCCGTTCCAGGCGCTGGCGCTGGCGATCGAGGGGAAGGAGGCGGTGCTCTCCCGCCCCGGCCTGCGCGATTGGGTCTATGTTCGCGACGTCGCCAGCGCGGTGATCGCGCTGCTGGACGCGAACAAGCCGAAGCATGGCGTCTACAATGTCAGCACCGGATTCCGCTGGACCGTGGAGGATTGGTGTCAGCGGCTCGCTCGGCGTTATCCCGGCTTCAAATGGCGGCTCTCCAGCGACCCGACCGAATGCACGGTCGATCTTTTCTCCTCCGTCGACCGCGCCCCGCTGGCGATCGATCGTCTGGCGAAGGAGTTCGGCTATCGCGCCCGCTACGACATCGACGCCGCCTTCCAGGATTACATGACGTGGTTGGACGCCTGATCGCGCTGCTCGCGGCGCTGCTCGCCCCGGTTGGCCTGCACGCGGCGATTTTGGACGAAACCTGGATCGATCCCGCGCGCGGCGGGCGATCGGTCCCCGTCCGGCTTTATCTGCCGCAGGAGCCGGGGCCGCATCCCGTGGTGATCTTCACGCCGGGCCTTGGCCAGGGGCGGGACAGCGCCGCCTATCTGGGGAGCTTCTGGTCCGCCCATGGCTATCTCGCGCTGTTCCTGCAGCATCCGGGCACCGATTCCGACCTGACTCCGGAGCAGCAGAAGCGCGCGGGGCTCGACGGCCGCGCTTTGGCGGCGCGCTATCTGGATCTGCCCTTCGCGATCACGACCTTGCTCAAGCGCGCGAACCAACCGGGGGCGCTGGAGGGCCGTGTCATGCCCGCGCGTCTGGCCGTCGCCGGCCATTCGCTGGGCGCGGTCGGCGCCGCGATCGCGGTGGGGCGCAAGACCTCGGCGGGAAACAATCTCGCCGATCCCCGTCTGCGCGCGGTGATCCTGATGAGTCCGACGCCGGGTCCGGGCGACGCCGCCGCCAATTTCAGCGCGGTCAATGTTCCGGCGCTGCATCTGACCGGCACGGAGGATCGCGACGAGTCCGTGCCGAAGGAGGTCTCGCAACGCTTCAAGCCCTTCGCCCTGATCAAGGCGCGTCCGCAGGCGCTGGTGGTGTTTCAGGGCGGCGATCATCTCGTGTTCAGCGCCACGCCGGCCGAGGTGGCGGCGAACCCCTCCTATCGCCCGATCCAGGCGAGCGTGCAGGAGATCTCCACGAAGTTTCTAGACGCCGTCCTGAAAGATGACGCCGACGCGCGCGCCTGGATGCTGGAAGGAGGCTTGGCGAACACGCTGGGACGCCGGGCGCGGGTCGAGGTCGCGCGCTAGAACAAGATCCGCTTCCTTCGAATCGGATCTTGTTCATAACATTATGAAAAATAGCGCGTTTTCTGCCTTACGCGATTCAGACTAAGCTGAAAACGCGCTAA
>JBMLRS010000232.1:10349-16848 GCA_049240905.1 Elsteraceae bacterium | reverse complement strand
CAACATGGCTCTGACGCCTGCGGACGTGTACCTGCTGACCGGCTTCCGCGTCGGAAGCTGAGCGCGCGCAACCTGGAAACCACAGGCCCGCGACCCAAGATCTGCGCTGGCCGGATCGCGAGGATTCTGGCGACGATCCTGGGATCGCCCGAACTGTGACATATCGTTGCGCGGTTAGCGCTGGACGCGCCTAAACGCTGACGGGCATAGTCAGGGAAACGACACCATTTATGCAAATTGCTGGCCAATAGCTGAATCCAATGTCCGCCGCCGCCCAGATCGACCGCCCCGCGCCCCCCGCCGAACCGCATCGCGCCCCCCGCGACCGCGCGGCGGGCGAGCGCGTGCTGCGCGCGGCGATCGGCGCGCTGGAGGGGTTGATCGACGGTTTGGGCCAGGATTTCTCCACCGCGCTGGACCATCTTCAGGCCGTGCGCGGCCGGGTCATCGTCACCGGCATGGGCAAGAGCGGGCATATCGCGGCCAAGATAGCGGCCACCATGGCTTCCACCGGCGCGCCGGCGCAGTTCGTCCATCCCGGCGAGGCCAGTCACGGCGATTTGGGCATGATCACGGCGGCCGACGCGGTGATCGCCCTGTCCAAATCCGGCGAGACCGCGGAGTTGGGCGATCTGGTGAACCATACCCGCCGGTTCGGCATCCCCCTGGTCGCCATCACGGCTGGACGCGGCAGCGCCTTGGCGGAGGCGGCGGACGTGGTGCTTTTCATTCCCGATCTGCCGGAGGCCTGCCCGATGGGGCTGGCCCCCACCACCTCCACCACCGCCATGCTGGCCGTGGGCGACGCCCTGGCGGTGGCGCTGCTGGAGCGACGCGGGTTCACGGCGGCCGATTTCAAGCTGTTGCATCCCGGCGGCTCGCTGGGTCAGAGGCTGCGTCGGGTCGCCGACCTCATGCACGCCGGCGCGGACATGCCGGCGGTCCGCGAGGGCGCGAGCATGGCGGAGGCCCTGATCGAGATGACCGCCAAGCGCGTCGGCTGCGTCGGCGTGCTGAACGCGCAGGGACTGTTGGCCGGCATCATCACCGATGGCGATCTGCGCCGCCACATGAGCCCGGATTTGCCGCGCCACAGCGTGGTTGAACTGATGACCCGCACGCCCGTGACCATAAAGCCCTCCGCCTTGCTGGTGGAGGCGCTGGCGCTGATGAACGAACGCTCCATCACCAGCCTGTTCGTGGTCGAGGAAGGGCGCCCGGTCGGCGTGCTGCACGTCCATGATTGCTTGCGGGCGGGCGTGCAATGAAGGCGGTCCGCTCCGATCGATTCATCGCGACGGAGAGCGGTCCGGGCCGCCGGGTCGCGCGTTGGCACAGCCTGCGGGTGCTGTCGCTGAAGCTGCTGCTGCCGATCGCGGCGCTGGTGATCGTGGCGACGATCCTGGTCTGGCCCGACATCTCGACCAACGAGAAGGTCGCGCGTCTGACGCCGACGAACGTCAACCGGGCCGACGTCGAGACGCTGCGCATGTTGAACGCGACTTTCGTCGGCGAGGACGAAGGCCGCAGACCCTTCACCGTGATCGCGAAGTCCGCGACCCAGTCGGAAGGGGCGCCCAACCGGGTCAACCTCGAAGAGCCGAAGGCCGATCTTGTGCTGGCCGACGGCAGCTGGGTCGCCGCGCGCGCCGACGCCGGGGTGTTCGATCGGGTGGAGCGCACGCTTGCGCTGACCGGCCATGTCCGCGTGTTTCATGACAGCGGGTCGGAGGTGCTGACCAGCGAGGCCTTCATCGAGATGGATCAGGGGCGCGCCACCGGCCGCAAGCCGGTCGAAGCGCAATCCGCCTCCGGCCGCATCACCGGCGAGGGCTTCGACATCACCGAGCGGGGCCAGCGCATCCTGGTGCATGGCCGGTCGCACGCCACGCTCTATCCCGATGGGCCGAAGCGCCCGGCGGCGGTCAAGCCATGATCCGCGTCGCGCTCGCCCTTTTGTTTGTCGGCGTCTGCTCGGGCGAGCTGCGCGCGCAGGCGCCCGCGTTCGACCGCGGCGGCGGGCCGATCGAGATCGAGGCCTCGGACGGCATCGAATGGCGCCGCGACGAGAAGGTCTACATCGCCTCGGGCAACGCCAAGGCCGTGCGCGGAACGATCACGTTGAACGCCGCAAGGCTGATCGCCCGCTACCGCGATCGCGCGGAAGGCGCGCGGCCGTCGGACGCCGGCGGCGATCTGGGCGGATCGGTCTATCGCCTGGAGGCGGAGGGCAAGGTGGTGATCTCCACGCCCACCCAGACCGCCTACGCCGACAAGGCTGTTTATGACGTCGATCAATCGGTCATCGTGCTGACCGGCAAGGATCTGCGCATCGAAGCCGACAGCGACATCATCATGGCCCGCGACTCCCTGGAGTGGTACGAGAGCCGCCGCATGGCCGTGGCTCGGGGCGACGCCGTCGTGGTGCGCGGGGACCGCCGGGTCGACGCTGACGTGCTCACCGCTTTCGTCGAGGACGACCCCGCCAAGCCTGGGCAGACCCGCGTGCGCCGCGTGGAGGCCTTTGGCAAGGTCCGGATCGCCACAGTGTCGCAGACCGCGCGCGGCGACCGCGGCGTCTACGACCTCAAGAGCGACGTCGCGACGTTGGCCGGCCTCGTCAAACTGACCCAAGGGGACAGCCAGTTGAACGGCGATTACGGCGAGATGAACATGACCACCGGCGTCGCCCGCCTGCTTCCGAGCCCGGACGGCAAGACCCGCGTGCAGGGGTTGATCGTGCCGCAGGACCGCAATCGACCGACGGCCCCCGCGCGGAGCGCGCCATGATCGCCAGCGCCCCGCCCCAGATGGGCTTGGTCGCGACCAATCTGGGCAAGCAGTTCAAGAAGCGGCCGGTCGTGCGCGGCGTCTCGATCCGGGTCGAGCGTAGCGAGGCCGTCGGGCTCCTGGGCCCGAACGGGGCCGGCAAGACCACCTGCTTCTACATGATCACCGGCCTGATCCGTCCTGATTTCGGCGCCGTGCTGCTCGACGGCCAGGACATCACCGGCTTGCCGATGTATCGCCGCGCCCGTCTGGGCATCGGCTATCTGCCGCAGGAAGCCTCCATTTTCCGTGGCATGACCGTCGAGAACAACATCCGCTCGGTTCTTGAGGTGGTTGAGCGCGACCGTGACCGGCGCGAGGCGACGTTGGACTCGCTGCTGGCCGAGTTCTCGATCGAGCATCTGCGCCGCAGCCCCGCCGTGGCGCTGTCGGGCGGCGAGCGGCGCCGGGTGGAGATCGCCCGCGCCCTGGCCTCCCAACCGGCCTTCATCCTGCTGGACGAGCCGCTGGCCGGCATCGACCCGATCGCGGTGGGCGACATCCGCGATCTGGTGTCCCATCTGAAAGACCGCGGCATCGGCGTGCTGATCACCGATCATAACGTCCGCGAGACCCTCGACATCGTCGACCGCGCCTACATCCTGCATGAGGGCATGGTGTTGATGGAAGGCCAGCCGGCGGAGATCGTGGCGCATGAAGGGGTTCGCCGCGTCTATCTCGGCGACCGCTTCACCCTGTAAAGCGTCGTCAGCATGCGTCCCATGATCTCTCAGCGGCTGGACCTGCGGCAATCACAGACCTTGGTGATGACGCCGCAATTGCAGCAGGCGATCAAGCTGCTGCAGCTCTCCAACCTTGAGCTCCTGGGCTATGTCGAGAGCGAGCTGGAGCAGAATCCGCTGCTTGAGCGGGACGAGTCCGCGCCGACCGACCGGATGGTCGAAAGCGGCGTGGATCTGCCGCCGAGCGACGGCGGCGACATCGCCCCCTTGCGCGACGCCGCGGATCGGACCACGACCGACATGCTGCCCGGCGAGAACGAGGCGCCGCTGGACTACGACGCCACGGGAGCGATCGACGGCGGCGGCGACGGCACCGACTATGGTCTGACCGAATCAGGCTATCAGAACTTCGGCGCGGGCGGCGGCGGCGGGTTTGACGACCGCGACAGCACGTTGGAGCAGACGCTCTCAGGCGAAACCTCGCTGCGTGACCATCTGCTCAGCCAATTGATGGTGGACGTGACCGACGCCGGCGACCGGATGATCGGGTTGCATCTGATCGACTCGCTGGACGAGGCGGGCTATCTGACCATCACCGTCGAGGAAGTGGCCGCCGCCTTGGGCTGCTCGGTCGATCGCGTGCGCGGGGTGTTGGACCGCGTGCAGCGTTTCGATCCGTCGGGTGTCGCGGCGCGTTCGCTCGCCGAATGTCTGGGGCTGCAACTGCGCGACCGCAATCGGTTGGATCCCTGCATGCAGGCGCTGCTGGACAATCTTCCCCTGCTGGCCCAGCGCGACGCGGCGGCCCTGCAGAAGATCTGCGGCGTCAATCAGGAAGACTTGAGCGACATGGTCGCGGAGATCCGCGCGCTGAACCCGAAGCCCGGCCAGCAGTTCGACTATCGCATCGCGCAGGCGGTCACGCCGGACATCCTGATGCGCGCGCCCAACGGCGGCGATTGGCTGATCGAGCTGAACCCCGACACGCTGCCGCGGGTGCTGGTCAACAGCCGCTATTTCGCCAAGGTGAACCGAGCAGGCCTGTCCAAGCCGGAGCGGGACTACATCTCCGAACGGCTGCAATCGGCCAATTGGCTAGTGAAATCGCTGCACCAGCGCGCGACTACGATCCTGAAGGTCGCGTCCGAAATCGTGCGGCAGCAGCATGATTTCTTCCAGCGCGGCGTGCAGTATCTGCGCCCGCTGATCCTGCGCGACATCGCCGAGGCGATCGGCATGCACGAAAGCACGGTCAGCCGCGTCACCACCAACAAATACATGGCGACGCCGCGCGGCATATACGAGTTGAAGTACTTCTTCACCTCGGCCATCCCCAGCGCCAATGGCGGCGACGCCCATTCGGCCGAAGCCGTGCGCCATCGCATCAAGACGCTGATCGAGAACGAGCCGGCGGACGCCGTGCTGTCGGACGACCGGATCGTCGAGATCCTGCGCGGCGACCGGATCGACATCGCGCGCCGCACGGTCGCGAAATATCGCGAGGCGCTGCAGATCCCGTCCTCGGTCCAGCGTCGCCGGGACAAGTTGCTGCGGCTTTAGCAATCCCCGCGCGGCTTTCCGCGCGGGGATCGTCTCAGGCTACGCTACGCGGCCTTGGCCAGCGGCTTGATCATCGGCTCCGACGTCGGGCAGGCGGTGCAGCCCTCCCAGCGCTGGGGCACGAAGCCGTGGCGGGAATAGAAGCGAACGGCCTCCCTGACCGAGTTCAGGCAGATCGCCGAAGCGTCCTGGCGGGCGGCGTAGGCCTCCGCCATGCGCAGCAGACGGCCGCCGCAATCCCGGCCCCGGTGGCTCTCCACGATGGCGACCATTCGGAAGATCGCTCGGCCGTCCGGCTTGATGTCGACCCGCACGCAGCCGATCATCTTGTCGTTCAGGAAGAATCCCAGGGGATGGTTGTTTGGGTCCCGTTCGTCGGGATGGTCTGGATCGTAGGCGATCCAAGGGTGGTAAACGTCAAACAGACATTTTTTGCGGATCTGGTGATACCGATCCCACTCAGCGGCGCCGTCGGGCGCGCGCAACTCAAAACACGGATGGAACACGGACAAGCCGCCTCTGCCGTGACGTGAACGACCCGACCGGGCCGTCCTTGTCGACCAGTTCGCCGGCCCCGCAGGGAAAAGCGACTGATCTCTTATGGTAGCGCTTCTCGTCGTTCTTGCGGCGTTAATTTTAAATGTATCTTTTGTCAGGCTGTCATAAAGCCGAAATAAAAGCCGCGTCTGGCTGTCCGCCGTCGAGGGAGAGCCGGCGTGGCGAGGTCGTATTAGGCGCTGCTTGACCCTGCTCCCCCCCCTGCCTATGGTCCGCCGAGTTGACCTCCCTGCGGTCTTCCCATGGGTGAATTCTTCGTATGAACGTCACAGTCACTGGCAAGCATATCGATCTCGGCGACGCCTTTCGGGAACGCGTGATCACCGGCCTCACCGCGGCCACTGGGAAATACTTCCCCAACCCGCTGGACGCTCAGGTGACCGTCGTAAAGGAAGGCGGATCCTTCCGGGTCGACATCGCCGTGCACGCGGCCCGCAATCTTCGCATGGAGGCGACCGGATCGGCCGACGAGGCTTACGCGGCCGCCGAACAGGCGATCGAGCGGATCGCCAAGCGGTTGCGGCGTCACAAGCGGCGGCTGGTGCGCGACCATCACCACGCGGCCCCCCTTGCGGCCGAGCCTGCGCAATCCTACGTGATTAGCCCTGAGGAGCCGGAGACGGTCGAGGAGACGGCCCCGGCGGGCGATCAGCCCCTCGTCATCGCCGAGATGGCGACCGAGGTTCTGACCCTCAGCGTGGGGGAAGCGGTGATGCGACTTGATCTCGGCGGCCAGCCCGCTTTGATGTTCCGCAACGCGGGCAGCGGCCAGCTGAATATGATCTATCGTCGTCCCGACGGAAATGTCGGTTGGATTGATCCTGCGATGCGCGACGCGCCACGCAAGTAATCCATCCGTCCCATGGACA
>JBMLRS010000232.1:3950-10339 GCA_049240905.1 Elsteraceae bacterium | reverse complement strand
CCCAGCTCCTGTCACCGAGCGGCGTCGTCGCCGATCTTGCGGTCGCCTCAAAGAAACAGGCGCTCGTCGAGCTCGCGCGGATGGCGGCCCCCTTGGTCGCCGAACCCGGCGCGACTGAGGCCGCGCCGTCCGACGATCGCGAAATTTTCGAAGTGCTGCTGGAGCGCGAGCGGCTGGGAACGACTGGCGTGGGATCCGGCATCGCGATCCCGCATGGGAAGCTGCGAGGCCTGACCCGTCTGACTGGTCTGTTCGCCCGACTAGCCAAACCAGTGGACTTCGAGTCGATCGACGATCAACCGGTCGATCTCGTATTCGTCCTGCTCGCGCCGGAAGCGGCTGGGGCCGATCACCTGAAGGCGTTGGCCAAGGTCTCCCGGCTGCTGCGCGACAAGGCGATTTGCGACCGGCTGCGCCGGGCCCCGGATTCGGAAAAGCTCTTCGCGATCCTCACCGAGACGCCCAGCGCGTTATCGACTTAGCCTGAAACGCGAAAAGCCGAAAACGCGCTGACCTTGATGTAGTTCTGAACAAGATCGGCTTCGAGGCGAGCCGATCTTGTTCACGCGCGCCAACCGCCTAATTTTTGAGCAGCTCGCGCTCAGTGAACGCTGACCGGCTCCAGATCATTTTGGAGGATGGCGGCGACGGCTTGATCATGATCGCCAACCACGGCCATCTGCCGGCCGTCCGCAGCGCAAATCGCGAAGCCTTTTTGCGAATCGACTCTCACAGGCTTGACGAAGGCGACGACATTCACGCCCAGCGTCACGAAATCTTGGGTCGACATGGCCTTCAGCCGTTCGATCGTCATAACGTCACTCATCTGTTCGACCTTTCCTGTCTCTACGCCGCGCCCGCCGCGCTGCGACGCGCGCCGCGGGCTTACTCCGGCGTCGCGTCCTTAACGGTCTGACCCATCATCCGGGCGGTGGAGCGGCTCCCGCCTTTGGAGATCGGAATCGTCCTGGCCCGGTTTTCGGGCAAGGGACGCTTCAGATCGATGTGAAGCAAACCATTGTCCAACTCGGCGCCCACAACCTCTATGCCGTCCACGAGCACGAATCCGCGCTGGAATTGCCGCGCCGCGATGCCGCGATGCAGATAGATCCGCGTCGGGTCGTCCGTTTGCTTGCCGCGCACGACCAACTGGTTGCTTTCGACCTGAATGGAGAGATCGTCATTGGTGAAGCCCGCGACGGCGAGCGTAATCCGCAGGCGGTCTTCGCCAACCTGTTCGATATTGTAAGGGGGATAGCCTTCGGAGCCGTTCTTGGCCAGCCGGTCGAGCGTCCGTTCGACCTGATCGAAGCCCAGCAATAGCGGGCTATTCAAAAGAGACAACCTAGTCACAAAGGACCTCCCCCTCAGGTGAGCGAGCAGGACGAGAACCCAGAAGCGGCGTTCTCGAGGGAGGCCGCAACCTCCCAGCGTCTTACATTGGGGGGCGAGGGCGGCGCGTCAAGCCGGGCGCCGCCCGCTAGCGATTGGCGACGTCGATCTGCGCCAACTGCTTCAAGTGCGTGATCGTCTCCGGCTGGAGCGCGGTGAACTGCACCACGAACTGATTGACGCTGCGCGAGATCCAGAAGACGCGAACCACTGCTCCGAAGCGGTAGCGCGGATCCTGGATCGTCACCTTCATCACGTTTCCGACCGGCGGCACGCCCAGAAAGCCTTCCATGCGCAGGCCGCCGAACGACCAGTCAATCGAACTGTAGGTCTGATTGCCGAACGTGACGATGAAGGTCGGGGATCGGAAAGCCTGGCCGGAAGGTTGATTTCCGGCGTAGGCGACCGGCAGCCGCGCGAGGTCGAACGTCCCGCCCTGGTCGCCGGCGGGCGCAGCCACGGCCCCTTTGGGCATCGCCGTGGGCTTCAAGAAGCGGTCGATCGCGCGGTCCAGGCCGGAAGGCGATTGGTCGTTAGGCTGGCGAGGCGGCATCAGAAAGAGCTCTCCCTGAGCAAACAATGACTATGAAGGCTAAGAGTGACGCTAGGCCGGGGCTTCGCGCGCGTCAGCGCAACCGAAACTGTCGGACGAACTTATCATACATGTAGATCTTGTTTCATGGGTCGCCAAGACGCGGATGTCCAGCCCCTTCTATAAGGCGGGACCCTCTTTAGTGAAACAGCCTTCGCTCGCGGCTGACGTTTCTACCGGCTTGTCTTCCGTCGCCGGCTCCTCCAGCTTGCGCTGGGCGGCCGAAAGAAGGGCGCGGAAAACTGAAAGGCGTGGCATGGCGACACTGATCACCGGCGGTTCCGGCTTCATCGGCCTCAATCTGGCCGAGCGGCTGCTCGGGGCGGGCGAGGACGTGACGCTCTTTGGGCACACCCCGCCCCCGCCCGCGGCCCTGACGGATTTCGCCGGCCTGCCTGGCCGGCTCGCCGTATGCGTCGGCGACGTTCGATCCGCGGCGGATCTCAATCGCGCGTTCACGATGGCGCCGGTGGCGCGCGTCGCGCACGCCGCGGCGGTGACGGCGAGCGTCGAGCGCGAGCGCGCCGATCCGCGCGGGATCATGGACGTGAATCTGCTGGGCGCGATCGACGTGATCGAGGCGATGCTGCGCCATAAGGTCTCGCGGATCCTGCTGGCCAGCTCGGTCGCGGTCTACGGCTTCCCTGCGGCTGGTCCAGACGGGACTTTGGGGGAGGAGGATTGTCGACCGTCCCCCGCGACGCTCTATGGCGTCGGCAAGCTTGCGGCCGAACAGACAGCGGCGCGTTTGGCGCAACTGCATGACCTGGCGCTCACCATAGCGCGCATCGGCCCGGCCTATGGGCCGTGGGAGCACCACAGCGGAGTCCGCGACGTGTTGAGCCCGCAATGGCAGAGCGTGGATCTGGCGCGCGCAGGCAAGGACGTGCAGTTGTCGCGTCTTGCGACCGGGGACTGGCTCTACGCGCGCGACGCGGCGGAGGGGCTGGCGCTGTTGCTGCAGGCATCGTCCCTGCCCAATCAGCTTTACAATGTAGGAGCCGGCGAGAGTTGGGCGCTGCAGGACTGGGTCGCGGCCCTGGCGGCGAGGACGCCGGGCTTCAAGACGCGGCCGCCGACGGCGGATGGGGTGGGGATGACGGTGCGCGTGCAAACCGCGATCGACCGCCCGGCGATGTCGATAACTCGGCTTCGCGCCGATACGGGCTACGCGCCGCGCTTTGGCCTAAAGGAAAGCTTGATTGATTACCTGGAATGGCTCGACGGCCATCCAGGCTTCCCGAAAAACTGAAGCGGGGGTGGTCCCCAGCAGGAACCAAACCCCCCCGTAAGCCCATCGGGTATGCGACCAGCGGGGTAGCCGCGAGCAACCACCCGCCGCCCTGGCCGCGCATGAAGGTCCAGACTTCGGTCGTCTCGACGGTCCGGGTCTTGTCGCCCTTCACCACCACGGACGGCTGGTCCAGCTTCACGTTATAATCGGACGCGGACCAGGTCAGGGTCGCGGTCACGTAGTGGCGACCTTCTTCGGTCCAAGACTCGTTCACGTCGCCCTTCAGCAGGGTGATGTTCTCCACATGATTCGCGAAGCCGTGCGTCGCGTTGTCCGACAGAGCCTCTGAGAAGTAGGACACCATCTCCGGAGTCGCCAAAGCGCGCAGCTTGGCGACGTCGCCGGCCGTCCAGGCGGCTTGAACTTCCAGCAGAATGCCGGAGAAGACGTCGAGATCGGAATCGGCCACCGCGATAGGCGTCGGGGTCGGGGCTGGCGCGCCGCCGCCGAAGCCGCTTGAGAACAGGCCGCCCGTGGTCGGGGCGCCGGGAGTTTGGCCCGGGGCTTGGTAGCCGTAGCGGTCATCGGGCTGTCCGCCGGCCGCGCGGTAGGCGCCGCCTTCCGGGGTCGCCAGCGCAGCCGGGGTCGAACCACCCATCCGGCGCTTGATCATGCGGAAGGCCAGATAGGCGAGGCCGCCGATCAACGCCAACTGCAACAACATCCCGATCATGCCCGCGAACCCGCCGCCGCCGAGGCCGCCGGCGCCCCCGAACAACAGGCTGCCGATGCCGGCGCCGATGAAGCCGCCCGCGATGCCCGCCAGCATCGGGTTGCGCTGCGCCCACCCGCCGACGCCCGTGGCCGCCGGAGCGCCAGCCGCGGTCGCGCCGCGCGCGGGGTTGGTCGCGGCAGGCTGCGTCGCGGAGCGCTCAATCGGTTGGGCCCGCTGGGTCCCGGTCGACGGCGGGGCGGTGTAGGTCTGCGAACCCCGGCTTCCCGCGCTCATGCCGCCGCCGCTCTTGGAGCCAGCTGCGGCGAAAGTCATGGTCGGGGCAGTTGCAATCAAAACTGCAGCAGCGACGGCGATGGCTGATCGGAACGAAAGCGACATGGGAAGCTCCTCACGGGCTCAAATACAAAAAACCGACCTCTTATGTAGGGATGGTCTCACATCCGCGCAATGGATCTTGGCGGCGTAGTTCGGCTGTTTCTCGCCGAGAGTGCGCGACGGTGTCTGGATGCTTTCGCTGGTTCAAGTAATCGTAAGCTCGATAAATCGCATAATCTCTGTAAAATACTGCAAAAATTGCCGATTTTTTTGTCAACTCAGGGGTGTTATCACGAACCCGCCAATATTCGATTCAGCGCGGTGTCGTGATCGAGGATGGTGGCGATCCACAGAAGGTGTGACGCCGATCCAAACGGAGTATTTCCGATGTCAGACGTAAATCTCACGCTCTCCACCCGAGCGAATCTGCTTTCGCTGCAGACGACCAAGTCCTTGCTGGATCGTACCTCGACGCGCCTGTCGACTGGTCTCAAGATCAATGCGCCGATTGACAACGCGCCCGCCTATTTCGCAGCCCAGTCCTTGAATTTTCGGGCGACTAACTTCGACACCGCGAGCGCGAACATCAACCAGGCCGTCAAGGCGCTGGATTCCGCGATCAACGGCCTGCAGGCCGTCACCAAGCTCGTGCAGAACGCCCAGGGCATTCTGACCAGCATGCTGACCGCCAGCTCGCTGACGGCGTCCGACAGCCTGCGGTCGCAGTACAACGCGCTGCTGACGCAGATCGATCTGTTGACCAACGATTCGAGCTACCAGGGCGTCAACCTGATCAACAACGCGTCGCAGACCCTGAAGCTGAGCTTCAGCAACACGCCGGGCGTGGTTGATCTGAGCATCAGCTCGATCCGCTCCGACTCGGCCGGTCTGTTCCTGTCGACCGTCGCGCAGGGCCTGTTCTTCGCGCTGCAGACCACGATCGCGTCGCAGACGTCGCGTGACTCGATCGCCTCGATCGCGTCGACCGCCACCGTCGCCTCGCGCGACTCGGTCGCGGCCGTCGCCGCGTTGCAATCGCAGAGCTCGATCGCGTCTTTCGCGTCGGTGTCCAGCTTCGCTTCGCAGCCTTCGATCGCCTCCAACGCGACCAACGGCTTCAGCGTCCCGTCGCAATCGTCGGTGCCGTCCTTCCAGTCGGTTCCGTCGGTCGCCAGCCGCAACTCCGCCGCCGCCGTTCAGCAGTCGGTCTCCGCGCCGTCGATCAACTCGACCGCGTCGGTGCCGTCCGTCGGCTCCTCGTCCTCGCAGCCCTCCAGCGCCGGCACGACCGTCGCGGGCGTGAACCTGAGCCTGATCACGGCGACGCAGCTGGCCGTCGGCCAGGCGCTGTCGACCCTGTCGGCGAACCAGGCGACCCTCGGCTCGACCAACGCGATCCTGGCGGTGCGCCTGCAGTTCACGCAGAGCTACGTCAGCACCCTGCAGGGCGGCGCTTCGCTGCTGACGGTGGCCGACCTCAACACCGAAGGGGCGAACCTCACCTCGCTGCAGACCGCTCAGTCCCTGGGCGTCGTCTCGCTGCAGATCTCGACCCAGTCGCAGCAGAGCATCCTGCGGCTCTTCTAGGTCCTCTTTCGTCGATGAAGGCTCGAGGCGCGTCTTTCAGAGGCGCGCCTCAAGCGTTTTTAAGCACAAAAAATATGTATAAATCGCAAGCGAATAACGCTTCGAGAGTTTTCATTTAAGAAAAAAACAAAAAAGTAATGTTAAAATGGGAATCATTTGCCGATCTCATCTCTGCAAGCAGCAATTCTTGCCTGTTTTTCTTTATCTTAAGTGATGTTATTAACCGTAGTTGCTAGCTCCCGCATGACCGGCGCTGGCGGTGTTGCACAGAATGTGTTGCGCCGATCTATACGGAGTATTTCCGATGTCAGACATCAATCTCACGCTTTCAACGCGAGCGAATCTGCTTTCGCTGCAAACCACCAAGTCCTTGCTGGATCGCACGTCGACGCGCCTGTCGACCGGCCTGAAGGTGAGCGCGCCGATCGATAACGCGCCGGCCTATTTCGCCGCCCAGGCGCTGAACTTCCGGGCGAGCAACTTCGACACCGCGAGCGCGAACATCAACCAGGCCGTCAAGGCGCTGGATTCCG
>JBMLRS010000232.1:0-3850 GCA_049240905.1 Elsteraceae bacterium | reverse complement strand
TCGTCTCGCTGCAGATCTCGACCCAGTCGCAGCAGAGCATCCTGCGGCTCTTCTAATCCGATCCGTCGTTTGAGAGGGGGCGGGTCGAGAGGCTCGCCCCCCTTTTCTGTTATTTCGGACGCCGCCGAGCGCCGCTCAGGCTATTCTTCGTCCGCCATGCTCCGGTTTCTTTCGCTCCTCTTCTGTCTCATCGCCGTCAACGCCGCGGCTGAGGCGATCCGCATCGACGACGTCGAAGTGGATATCTCCGCGTCCAATCCGGTAGAGGCGCGGGAGCGCGCTTTTTTGGAGGCGCGCCGCACGGGCTATCGTCTGGCGCTCGAGGCGGCGGGCCTAACGGTTCCCGCGCGACTCAGCGACGAGCAAGTGAACGCCGCCGTCACGGCGATCGAAGTGATCTCCGAGCGGCAATCCGCCAATCGCTACAGCGCGCGCTTCAGCCTGTTCGTCGAGATCGCGGATCCCGCGGGTCGTGCGATCGTCCAGCCTGCGCCGCCGACCGACGTCCCGACGCCGCCGGCCACGCCTGCGCGGCGCGGAGCCTGGATCTACGTCATTCCGGTTGAGCGGTCGGAAGGTCGGATCGATCGGATTTGGCGACGGGACACCGCCTGGACCCAGTCCTTCCGCGCGGTTGGGCCGATCGCCGGGCAGTCGCCCCTGACGCCATCCGGCGACGAAGATGATCGGGCGCTGGTGACGCCCGCACGGCTAGCGGCGAGCGACGCCGGCTCCTTGTCAGCGCTCGGCCAACGTCACAGCGCGCCCGTCGCCGCCGCGATCCTCGATCGGGGACCGCCGACCAGGGCAGGGCGGTCGGACGGCTCGATTCAGGCGGTCGAAGTGCTTTACTGGTCGCGGACCAGCGGCGCGCAAAGCCTACGCCATGTCTTCATGGACAAGACCGAGATCACCACCGCGAACGCGATCGCCCAGGCCTTGCTGGAGCAGATCGTCTCCCCGGCTCCGGCGCCCGCGCCGACGCCCACGCTCCCGGCCTCGCAGCAAACGCCCTCGGCGATCGCCGCGATCGCGCCCGACGCGGCCAAGCCGGCGCCGACGGAGTCCGCGCCGCCGATCCCGCCGCCTCCCGCTCCCGCGCAGATCCCCGCCGCTTCGGCCCCGGCCGAGGAGCCGCCGCCGCAAACCATCCAGCCCTTCGCCTATGACTTCACGAGCATCGAAGAATGGCGACGGGCGCGTGCGAGCCTGGGCGCCATTCCCGGGCTGACCGTCGCGCCGACCACCGTCACCACCGGCCGCATCATCGGCCAGCTGCGCTACGCGGGGTCGGCGGAGGCGCTCGCCGCGCAACTCTCAGCGGCCGGATTGGGCCAGGCGCGGCCTCCCGCCCCACCTTCCGTCCCACGTCCAACCCCGTCGGCCACCCCGTCTCCGCCGTCGACGCCCCCGGCTCCGCCAGCGCCGGCCTTTCCCTCCCCGCCGGTCGCGACCGAGGGGGAGACCGGAAGCTTCGCCGCCCATCTGATCTCGACCCGCAGCGAGGCGGAAGCGATCACGGAATGGGGGCGTCTCACGCAGCGCTTTCCGGAGGTTCTGGCCGGTCGCGCGCCGATCTACCGATCCGTCGATCTGGGCGCCGACCGGGGCGTCTGGTGGCGGCTTGGGGTCGGCGGCTTCGCGAACCGACGTGACGCGGAGGCGTGGTGCGCGCGGTTGGCCGCCTTCAACCAGTATTGTCGGATCGCCGCCAACTGAAGCGCGCTTCCGGCTTAATCGAACTGTCACCAAAGCGAGATCATTCTGCCGCGACGCCCCGCTAAACGGTTTCACGACCTTTACGGACGCGGTTCATGCGCATTCTTCAGATTTCCGACACTCATCTCAGCCGTCGTCACCGGCATTTTGCGGACAACGCCGCCATTCTGGCGGATTGGGTCCGCGCTCAGAAGCCCAACCTGATCATCAACAGCGGCGACGCCTCGATGGACGGGGCGATGGATCACGACGATCTGCGCTATACGGCGGATTGGCACGCTTCGCTCGGCGCGCCGGTGCTGACGGCGCCGGGCAATCACGATGTCGGCGACATCGCCGCGATCCGCCCGGACCAACTGATCAACGATGCGCGGCTGACCGCTTGGCGCGAGATCATGGGGCCGGATCGTTGGACCCATGATTTCGCCGATTGGCGCCTGATCGGCTTGAACGGGATGTTGCTGGGCAGCGACCATCCGGAGGAAGCGGCCCAGGAGACTTGGCTGGCCGACGCCCTGCGGTGCGACCGGCAGATCGCCGTGTTTCTCCATAAGCCGCTGTTCATCGACGATCCGGACGAGCCGCCGCGCGGCTATTGGACGGTTGCGCCGAAGCCGCGCCGTCGACTGCGCGACCTGTTCGCCACCGCCCGGTTGAAGCTCGTCGCAAGCGGTCATCTGCATGGCTGGCGGCATGAGGCGCGCGACGGCGTCGCCTATGTTTGGGCGCCGTCCGGGGCTTTCGTCGTCGGGGCCATGCAGGAGGATCTGGGGTCGCTGCGCCAGCTCGGCGCGGTGGAGCATGTCTTCACGCCGGACGGCGTCGCCTCTCGCTTCCTGCGGATCGCGGGGCAGCAGGACCTGTTGATCGATCCCGTCGTGCGCGAGATCTATCCGACCCCCGCCACGACCGAAGCCTGAGGCGCGGAGGATGACCAGCGCCGCCCATCTGCGCTTGATCGGGATCGAGAAGGCTTTCGGCGCCGTGCGCGTGCTGGATGGCGTGTCGCTGGACGCCGCGCCCGGCGAATTCATCGCGCTGGTCGGACCAAGCGGCTGCGGCAAATCCACCCTGCTGCGCATCGCCGCCGGGCTGGAGCGGCCGGACGCAGGCGAAATCGAGCTGGGCGGCGTGGACGTCACCGCTAAACGCGCGGCCGATCGCGACATCGCGATGGTGTTCCAGTCCTACGCGCTCTACCCGCATCTGACGGCGGCGCAGAACATGGCGCTGCCGCTGGCGATGCGGCGCTTGAGCGCGGCGCAGCGCCTGCCTTTCGTCGGCGGTTTCTTCCCTGGGGCGCGTGCGATCCGCAAGCAGATCCTGGAGGATGTTTCCCAGGCGGCGGCCATGCTGAAGATCGACGCGCTGCTGGATCGCAAGCCCGGCCAGATGTCCGGCGGGCAGCGTCAGCGCGTGGCGCTGGGGCGCGCGCTGGTGCGCCATCCCCAGGCCTTCCTAATGGACGAGCCTCTGTCGAACCTGGACGCCAGCCTGCGCGTGCACACCCGAACCGAGATCGTTGACCTGCACCGCCGCGCCGGCGTCACCACGCTCTATGTGACGCATGATCAGGAAGAGGCGCTGTGCATGGCCGATCGGATCGCGGTCATGATCGGCGGTCGGCTGCTGCAGATCGCAACGCCGGAGGCGATCTACCGCGATCCCCACCATCTGGACGTCGCCACCTTCATCGGCAGTCCGTGCATAAACTTGATTCCCGTCCGGCTCTCCGCCGGCGGCGCGGCCGAATGGGACGGCCAGATCCTGCTGCGCGGCGTTCAAGGCGCGGCGGGGGAGCAGGTCCGCCTTGGCGTGCGCCCGGAGGACGTTCGATTGGCTCCGCAGCCGAGCGCGGGATCCGTGCCCGTCACTGTGGCTCGGGTCGAGTTTCTGGGGGCTGAGACGCTGGTTCATCTCACCCTGTCCGGGCTCGCCGAGCCGCTGGTCGCCCGGATGTCGGCCGACGAGGTCTCGCGCATTCGGTCCGGCGACCGCCTGTTCATGTCCGTCGATCCCTACATGCGAGGCCGGATGAACGAGGGAAAATCATATGCGCCGCGCTTTGAAATTGATCGCGCGCTCCAAGGCGGCGCCATCGGGGAGGTCGTCGAATCACTCGCGGACGGGT
>JBMLRS010000231.1:5195-6159 GCA_049240905.1 Elsteraceae bacterium | reverse complement strand
GGCTCAATGACAATGGATGACGGAAATCCAACGGCGCAGGACAACGGATCCATGACGAGTTTGAGCGAATTCCCGATCACCAAGCGCTGGCCGGCGGCCAACCCCAAGATCCTGCAGCTCTATTCCCTGCCCACGCCGAACGGCGTGAAGGTCTCGATCATGCTGGAGGAGATCGGGCTGCCCTACGAGCCGCACACGATCGACATCATGAAGAACGAGACCTGGACGCCGGAATTTCTGTCGCTCAACCCCAACGGCAAGATCCCGGCGATCCTCGATCCGGACGGCCCGGGCGGCAAGCCGCTGGCTTTGTTCGAATCAGGCGCGATCCTGCAATATCTGGCGGAGAAGACCGGCAAGCTGCTCTCCTCCGATTCCGCCACCCGGATCGAAACCATCCAATGGGTCTATTTCCAGATGGGCGGCGTCGGCCCGATGTTCGGACAGTTGGGCTATTTCTTTAAGTTCGCCGGCCGCGAGATCGAGGACAAGCGCCCGTTTGAGCGGTATCGCGCCGAAAGCCAGCGCCTCTTGGGCGTGCTGGAGACGCGCCTGACCGGCCGCACCTACATCATGGGCGACGACTACAGCATCGCGGACATCGCGCTGTTGGGCTGGGTGCGCAACCTGATCGGCTTCTATGGCGCGCGCGACATCGTCAACTATGACGCGCTGAAGAACGTGCCGGCCTGGCTGGATCTCTGCCTCGCCCGCCCGGCGGTCGATCGCGGCCTGTCCATCCCCGCGCGCCCCTGATGCCGAGCCGCCCATGAACCGTTATCAGCCCGGAAAGCCCGTCCGCGCGCAGGTCAGCGCCGAGGAGTGGGAGAAGCGGGTCGATCTGGCCGCCTGCTACCGGTTGATCGACCTCTACGGCATGTCGGAGCTGAGCGCGAACCACGTCACCACCAGGGTTCCGGGCGAGCCGGACGCTTTTCTGATCAATCCGCACGGGCTGCTCTAC
>JBMLRS010000231.1:0-5185 GCA_049240905.1 Elsteraceae bacterium | reverse complement strand
CGATCAGATGACCGCCTCCTGCTTCATAAAGATCGACCATGCCGGGGAGACCTTGTTCAACCCCACGCCCTATGGCGTGAACCGCGCCGGCTTCGTGATCCACAGCGCCGTGCATGAGGCGCGTCCGGACGTGGATTGCGTGATCCACACTCACACCATCGCCGGCATGGCGGTCTCCGCGATGAAGTGCGGGCTGATGCCGCTGGCGCAGACCTCGATGCGCTTCGCCAAGATCGCCTATCACGATTATGAGGGGATCGCGCTGAACCTGGAGGAGCAGGCCCGCCTGATCGCCGATCTGGGCGATCACGAGGGCATGATCCTGCGCAATCACGGCCTTCTGGTCGCCTGCGCCAGCATCGCGGAGGCCTTCAACAGCATCTTCCGGCTGGAGCGCGCCTGCCAGGTGCAGGTCGCGGCGCTGGCCGCCAACGTCGAGATCCAACTGCCGCCGGCCCAGGTGATCGAGGAATCCTGGCGGCAGTATCAACCCGGCGTGCGCCGCCGCTTCGGCTTGCTGGAGTGGCCGTCGATGCTGAAGAAGCTGGACAAGCTGGACCCGTCCTTCCGGGACTGAGCGTCAGCGCTTGCGCCCGAACTCAGACAGCGAGATCCCGCCCAGGATCAGGATCAGCGCCACCGCGTGGAACAGCGCGAAAGCCTCGTTCAGGAACAGCACGGCGAAGCCAGCGCCGAAGATCGGCACCAGATTGGAGAACAATCCGGCCCGCCCCGCGCCGATCAGCTCAACCGCGCGGATGAAGAAGATCTGCGCCAGCAGCGACGGGAAAATGGCGATGTACAGCAGCACCGCCCAGCCCTTCAGCGTCGGCGCGGTCAGGCCGTGAACCACCGCGTCGCCCGCCAGATAGATCAGGGATGAGATGGCGGCGGAGGAGGCGATCGCCGTGAAAAACACCAGGTTCGGCATCGCCGGTCGGTCGCGCAGCATCAGCGAATAGGCGGAGTAGAACAGGCTCGCCAGCAGCATCATCGCATCGCCGTGATTGAGCGCGAGGCTGGCGATCCGGCTTAGGTCGCCTTGGCTGGCCACCGTCATCGCGCCGATGAAGGCCAGGACCAGCCCGATCCATTGCAACGGGGAAACCGGCTGACGCAGAAACAGGAACGCGCCGACCATGATCACCGCCGGCATCACGCTCTGCATCAGCGCGATGTTCAGCGCGGTCGTCTCATGCCCCGCCCAATAGAACAGCAGATTGAAGATCGTGAAGCCCATCAGGCCCATCATGGTCAAATAGAGCGCGCGCTGGCGCAGCACCGGCGCGAAATGGATCAGCTGCCGCCCGCAGATCGGCAGCAGGATCCCGGCCGATATCACCCAACGTAAAGCCGTGATGCTGGCCGGATCGATCTGCCCCACCGCGACGCGGCTGGCGACCGAATTGCCGGCCCAACTCAGCATTGTCACCACGAGCAGCGCGTAGGGATTGTCGTAGAACAGCTTCCACAGGCGGGAGATCATCAAAAGCGCTCGCTCGTCCCGTCAATCGGACGGACGCCAAGGGGAAACCGGCGGGATTGCGTCGGGGGTACCGTCGATCAGGCGCAAACGCAACCGATCAGCTGAAAACGATCCTTGGGAAGTAGAAGGACACCACCCAGTTCGGCATGTCCACGATCTCGCTGATCCGCAGATCCCCGCATACCGAGCAGAGCATATAGGCGTCGACCGGGCTGAGGCCGTGCTCGGCCGACAGCAGGTCGATCATCCGCGCCACAGCCTCGCGCGCGCCGGTCATCAGATCCGGCCCGATCCCCGTGGTCACTTCATAGCCGGCCCCGTCCAGATGGCGGGTGACCGGCTCGCTGGTGGTGAATCGCGGGGACTTCAGATTGGCGCCCTTCACCAGATCCAGCGTCAGCTCCACGTTCATCTGGCTTTCGATCGCCGTGCCGCACACCTCCCCGTCGCCCTGCGCCGCATGCGTGTCGCCGACCGAGAACAAGGCGCCCTCCACCTCGATCGGCAGATAGAGCGTCACGCCCGCGGTCAGATCGCGGATGTCCATGTTGCCGCCAACCCGCCGCGGCGGGACGACGGAATGCAGGCCGGGCTCCGCCGGCGCGACGCCCACTGTGCCAGCGAAGGGCTTCAGCGGAACTCTTCCGCCGGGGCCATAGGCCGATGGCGCCATGCTTGCCGCGTCATAGGTCCAGAGATGCAGCGCCGGCTCCTCGAACTGATCGGCCAGCAGACCGAAGCCGGGGATGTTGGCGGTCCAGCCATGGCCGGAGGGATGGAACTTCCGAAAGGTCACCTTCAGCGCGTCGCCCGGCTCGGCCCCTTCCACATAGACCGGCCCGCTGACCGGATTGATCCGCGCGAAATCCAACGCTTTCAGGGTCTCTAGATCAGCGTCGCGGCCCAACTGCCCGCCCGAGGAATCCATGCATTCGAACAGGATGGTCTCGCCTGGCTTCGCGGTCAGCGCCGGCGGGAACGCGCGGTTCCAGCCGAAGTTATGCTGGGCGCGATGGATGGTGTGGGCGCAGACGACGCACATGAAATTGCTCCGGTCTCGGCGTTCTGATCAGAGCCTAGCATGCCCCAGGAAATCGCCCGCGTCTGCCCGTCGTTGCGCGCTATCGTTTCACTGCATGACATCCGAATTGTTGGTTGACCTCGCCTGACCCGACAAGCACTATCAATCCCTACGAGGGAGGAAACTGGACCATGGGCGACACCGTGGCCGACCAACCGCCACCTGAATCAGGTGGCGCCAGGCTGATTCACTCATCCCACCACGCCATCCGCGGGCCCGCCCGCCGCGCCTGAGGCGTGGTCGCGCGCCGGGACTCTGGAGAAGAAGAGATGCAGCAGCGCAAATGGTTACGCGAACGTCTGGCCGCCAAGCGGACCGTCTGGGGCGCCGGCTGCTATGACGCGCTGAGCGCCAAGATGGTGGAGGCGGCGGGCTTCGAGGCGGTGCTGACCTCCGGCTTCGGCATCGCAGCCTCCTTCCTCGGCAAGCCGGACGTCGAGCTCTACACCATGACCGAGAACCTGGCCGTCGTGCGCCAGGTGGTGAACACCGTGCAGATCCCCGTGATCGCCGATTGCGACACCGGCTACGGCAATGTCGTGAACGTGATGCGCACGGTCCGGGAGTTCGAGCAGATCGGCGTCGCCGCCGTGATCCTGGAGGATCAGGTGGCGCCCAAGCGCTGTCCCGCGATCGCCGCCAAGGTGGAGGTGATCCCCATCGTCGAGGGCGTCGCCCGCATCCGCGCGGCGGTGGAGGCGCGCCGCGATCCCGATCTCGTGATCGTCGCCCGCACGGATTCCGACAGTGAGGCCGAAGCGATCGAACGCGCCCGCGCCTATGTCGAGGCCGGCGCGGACATGGTGCAGCCGATCTCCAAGACCATGAAGGACGGCGCGATGCTGCGCCGCTTCGGGGCGGCCGCGAACGTGCCCGTCTCCCTGCAGGTGCTGGGCTGGCTTGAGCGCGATCTGACCCCGAAGGATCTGGAGGAGATCGCGGGCATCGCCTTCTTCCCGCTGACCGCGCTGATGACCGCCGCCAACGCGATCATGGCGAACCTGAAAGCTCTCAGGACCGCGCGCAGCACCCAGGCCCTGCCGATGGGCTGCATGGACCACAAGGACTTCGCCGAATTGCTCGATTTCTCCAAGATCGTCGACATTCAGCTCCGACTGATGCCCGACGCTTTGGCCTACGTTCAACAAGCGACGAAATAGTCGCGCTTCTCACCGGGAGGGACATCATGAAATGGATCAATGGGGTGGCGCTGAGCGCCGCCATGGCTGTGGCGCCCTTCGCCGCGTCAGCCGCCGCGCTGGAGCCGGGCGACTACAAGGTCGGCTTCGTCTCCGAAGTCACCGGTCCGGTCGCCTTCGCCGGCAACTCGTTCGTGAACGGGGCCAGGCTGGCGGCGGAGATGATCTCCGCCTCAGGCTACATGGGCAAGGACGCGAAGATCAGCCTGGTCGAGAAGGACAGCGGCAGCGACGCCGCCCGCTCGATCCAGAACATGAACCAGTTCCTGGCCGACCGCTCGATCATCGCCACGACCTGCTGCATTCTTTCGCCAGTCGCCAATTCGGTGAAGCCGATCCTGGCCGGCAAGATGCCGCTGGTGATCCATGGCGCGACCCTGGCCGGCCTGCCCAACCCGCCCTGGGTCTACAGCATGACCGTGCTGCCCGGCCCGAAGGACACCGCGACCGCCGTGAAGGTGGTTGAGGCGACCAAGCCGAAGACCGCCGTCTATTTCCTGGCCGCCGACAACGACGCCTTCAAGACGCGCATGGAGGCGACCCGCAAGACGCTCGAAGGCATGGGCGTGCAGACGCTCGACACCGTCAGCGTGCTCAGCGCCGACACGGATTTCACCGCCCCCGCCACCCAGGCCATGGGCAAGAGGCCCGACGCGATCTTCATCTACACCACTCAGTCCCCGGCGGTCGGCATCATCTCCGCCCTCCGCCAGCGCGGCTACGCCGGCACCGTGGTCGGCAACGACGTGCTGGCCCCCGAGCCGGTGTTCAAGCGGCTGGGCGCGATCGTCGCCGGCATCCCCTTCCCGATCAGCTTCTCCGCCGACCTGACCGACAACGCGATCGGCAAGGCGTTCGTGACCGCCTACAGGGCCAAGTTCAACGCGACGCCGGACATCTATTCGGCCCAGGGCTATCAGGCGATCTGGTTCATCGCCCAGGGGCTGCGCGCCGCCGGCGGCAAGCCGACCCGCGAAAGCCTCGCCGAAGCTCTGTCGAAGCAGACCGAGGTCGAGCACAACGTCTATGGCGGCGAGCCGATCGTGAACGGCCAGATCGAGACCAAGGACACGCTGGTCGTCACCTGGTCGCAGGACGGCAAGATCATCCCTTGGACGCCGGCCAAGTAAGCGCATGTCGCTCTTCCTGGAGCAGCTGATCAACGGCTGCGCGCTCGGCTCGCTCTACGCCCTGTTCGCGATCGGGTTCGGGCTGGTGTTCGCCACGCTCGGCATCCTGAACGCGGCGCATGGCACCTATGCGAGCTGGGCGGCGATCGTGGCGTTGGCGGTGGTGGAGCGGATGGGTCTGCCCTTTCCGCTCGCCGTCCTGGTCGGGGTCGCCTCCGGCGGCTTCCTGGCCTTGGTGGTGGACCAGTTGGCCTTCCAGCCCCTGCGCGCCCGTCGCGCGGGCATGCTG
>JBMLRS010000230.1:0-1802 GCA_049240905.1 Elsteraceae bacterium | reverse complement strand
CCAGCGCGAACCTGCAATTGTTCCATTCCGCCGGCGGGATGGCGGGTCCGGCCGTGCTGCGCTCCCTGCCCTTGGCCTTGGCCTTGTCCGGTCCTGCGGCGGGCGCAGCGGCGACGGCGGAGATCTGCCGGCGGCTGGGGATAGAGCAGGGCCTGGCGTTCGACATGGGCGGGACGACCACGGACGTCTGCCTGGTGACCAAAGGTGTGGCGGAGATTTCGCTGTCGCGCTCCCTGGGCGGGCGGCAAGTGCGCCAGCCGATGGTGGCGATCGAGTCCGTGGGGGCCGGCGGCGGCTCCCTGATACGGCTGGGGCCGGGCGGCCTGACCGTGGGGCCGGAGAGCGCGGGCGCGGATCCTGGACCGGCGGCCTATGGGCGCGGCGGGACCGAGCCGACCGTGACCGACGTGAATGTGATCCTGGGCTATCTGGAGCCGGCGCGCACCCTGGGCGACAGCATCCGCATCGATCCGGACGCCGCCGAAGCCGCATTGAAGCCGATCGCCGACAAGCTGGGGCGCGACCTGACCGCGACCGCGCTGGGGGTGATGGAGGTCGCCAACGCGGTGATGGCGCGCGCGCTGCGCCGGGTGACGGTGCATCGCGGCGCGGACCTTAGGCAGGCGACCCTGATCGCCTATGGCGGGGCGGGGCCGATGCATGCGGTCTCCCTGGCGCGGCATGTCGGGATCGCGCGGGTGGTGGCGCCGGCTTTCTCAGGCGGTTTCTCGGCCTTGGGCTGCGTGACCGCGCCGGCGCTGATCGCCCGGCAGCAGACCTTGAGGCTGTCCAGCGCGCGCTGGGATCAGAGCAAACTGGATCAGGCGCGCGCCGGATTAATCGAGGCGGCGACGGTGGGGTTGAACCGGCCGGGAGCCGCGGTCGAACTGCGCGAGACGGCGCTCATTCGGTATGTCGGGCAGAGCGTGGCCGTGGAGACCGCGTTCGAGGCGGGGTTGTCGGTCGAGGCGCTGGGGGCGCGGTTTCGCGCGGCGCATCATCGGCTCTATGGCTACTCTACGGAGGAGCCGTTCCTGCTGGAGAGCCTGCGGGTCGAAGCCTCGATCACGGCGAAATCTCCGGTCTGGCCGGCGCGGCCCACGGGCGGCGAGCAAAAACCGATCCGGATCAGCCGCTGCTGCTTCGGGCCGGAGGGATTTCTGGACACGCCGCGCTATGATCGCGCGGCCCTGGGCGCCGGCGTTCGCGTCGCGGGGCCGGCGATCCTGGAGGATGACTGGTCCACGGTGCTGATCCCGCCGGGCGCCAGATGCGTGGTCGGTGAGACCGGCCATCTGGACATCGAGGTTGGGGCATGAGCGTCGATCCTTTTCTGGTGGAGGTGATCCGACATGCGCTGACCGCGGCGGCGGAGGAGATGTCCGCCGTGGTCATGCGCTCGGCCCGGTCGCCGCTGCTGCGCGAGGCGGGGGATCTGTCCTCCACCCTGATGGACCGGCAAGGGGAGCTGATCGCCCAGGGGCATGACGTGCCCGTGCATCTAGGCGTGCTGACCTTCAGCGTGAAGGCGTTTCTGGAGCGGGTCCCCAAAGCGCGGCTGCGGCCGGGCGACATCTGGTTCTTCAATCTGCCGGAGGTCGGCGGCAACCATCTGCCGGACGTGAAGGCGGTGCGGCCGATCTTCGAGGAGGGCGAGATCGTCGCCTACGCCGTTTCCCTGGCGCATTGGGCGGATATGGGCGGCGCTGCGCCCGGCAGCTACTACGCGGCGGCGACCGATTCCTGGATGGAGGGGCTGCGGATCAGCCCGCTGCGCGTGTTCGCCGGCGAACGGCTGCTGG
>JBMLRS010000229.1:0-4100 GCA_049240905.1 Elsteraceae bacterium | reverse complement strand
GCGCTCGGCGGCGATGAAGCGCGCCCAGCTCTCGAAATCATTCAGGTCGCAGCGTTCGCGGACATAGGCCTCGTCGATCAGGCCCTCGGTCACGATCACATGGCTGATCGCGTTGATCAGGGCGACATTGGTTCCCGGCCGCAGCTGGAGGTGATGGGCGGCCTTGATGTGCGGCGACTTCACGAGGTCGATCCGGCGCGGATCGGCGACGATCAGCTTGGCGCCCTGGCGCAGCCGCTTCTTCATGCGTGAGGCGAAGACGGGATGGGCGTCGGTCGGATTGGCGCCGATCACCAGGATCACGTCGGCCTTGGCGACCGATTTGAAATCCTGCGTGCCGGCGGAGGTGCCCAGCGTCGTCTTCAGGCCATAGCCGGTCGGCGAGTGGCAGACTCTGGCGCAGGTGTCGACGTTGTTGTTCTTGAAGGCGGCGCGCACGAGTTTCTGGACGACGAACACTTCCTCGTTGGTGCAGCGGGAGGAGGTGATCGCGCCGATCGACTCCCGGCCATACTGCGCTTGTATCCGCTTGAATTCCTTGGCTGCGTGCCCGATCGCCTCGTCCCAGCTCACCTCGATCCAGGGGTCGGTGATCTTCGCGCGGATCATCGGCTTGGTGATCCGGTCCTTGTGGGTGGCGTAGCCCCAGGCGAAACGGCCCTTCACGCAGGAATGGCCCTCGTTCGCCTTGCCGTCCTTGTAGGGGACCATGCGCACGACCTGATCGCCCTGCATCTCCGCCTTGAAGGAGCAGCCGACGCCGCAATAGGCGCAGGTCGTGACCTTGGAGTGATCGGGCTGGCCGGCCGCGATGATGGATTTCTCCATCAGGGTCGCGGTCGGGCAGGCCTGGACGCAGGCGCCGCAGGAGACGCATTCCGAGCCCAGGAAATCATCCGCGCCGGTCGCCACGCGTGAGTCGAAGCCGCGGCCGGTGATCGTCAGCGCGAAGGTTCCCTGCACTTCCTCGCAGGCGCGGACGCAGCGATTGCAAACGATGCATTTGGAGGGGTCGTAGGTGAAGTAGGGGTTGGACTCGTCCTTGGCGGAGACCAGATGGTTCTCGCCGTCATAGCCGTAGCGCACTTCGCGCAGGCCAACGGCGCCTGCCATGTCCTGCAGCTCGCAATCGCCGTTGGCGGAGCAGGTCAGGCAATCGAGCGGGTGATCGGAGATGTAGAGCTCCATCACGCCCTTGCGCAGGGCCGCCAGACGCGGGGTCTGAGTGCGCACGACCATGCCGTTCTCCGCCGGGGTGGTGCAGGAGGCGGGCGTGCCGCGCCGACCCTCGATCTCCACCAGGCAGAGCCGGCAGGAGCCGAACGGTTCCAGGCTGTCGGTCGCGCAGAGCTTGGGGATCTTCGTGCCCAGGGTCATGGCGGCGGCCATGACGGAGGTTCCCGCTGGCACGCTGACCGGCTGGCCGTCGATCGTGACGGTGACCTGACTTTCCGAGACGCGGATCGGAGTTCCGAAATCGACTTCCTTGATCACGCTCATGGGTTTTCTTCCTCAGTCCGCCGCCAGCGGCTTCTGGGCTTGATTGAAATCATCCGGGAAATGGTTCAGGGCGCTCAGCACCGGCAGCGGGGTGAGCCCGCCCATCGCGCAGAGCGAGGCGTCGGTCATCAGCGTGGTGAGGTCGCGGAGCACCGCATGGTTCTTGGCGGGCTCGACGCCGGCGATGAGGCGATCCACCGTCTCCATCCCGCGCACCGCGCCGATCCGGCAGGGCGTGCACTTGCCGCAGCTTTCCTTGGCGCAGAACTCGAAGGCGAACCGCGCCTGCTTGGCCATGTCCACGCTGTCGTCGAACACCACCATCCCGCCATGGCCGAGCATGCCCTGGACCGCGGCCAACGCCTCGTAATCCATCGGCGTGTCGAGCAGGGAGTCCGGCAGATAGGCGCCGAGCGGGCCGCCGACCTGGACTGCGCGCACAGGACGGCCGCTCAGAGTCCCGCCGCCGATCTCCTCGATCAGGGTCCGCAGGCTGACGCCGAAGGCTAACTCGATCAGTCCGCCGCGCTTGATGTTGCCCGCCAATTGCACGGGCAGGGTGCCGCGCGATCGGCCCAGCCCCACCGCCGCGTAAGCCTCCGCGCCATGAGTCAGGATCCAGGGGACGCTGGCCAGGGAGATGACGTTGTTCACCACTGTCGGCTTGCCGAACAGACCCTCAAGCGCCGGCAGCGGCGGCTTCGCCCGCACCACGCCACGCTTGCCTTCCAGGCTTTCCAGCAGCGAGGTCTCCTCCCCGCAGATATAGGCCCCGGCGCCGAGCCGAACCTCAAGCTCGAAGCCCCGTTCGGATCCCAACAGCGATGGACCCAGCAACTGCGCCTCGCGCGCTTTCTCGATCGCCTGTTTCAGCGTCCGGAAGGCGTGCGGATATTCGGAGCGGAGATAGATGAAACCTTTGTTCGCCCCGACCGCCAACCCGGCGATCGCCATTCCCTCGATCAGAACGAAGGGATCGCCCTCGATCAGCATGCGGTCGGCGAAGGTGCCGCTGTCGCCCTCATCGGCGTTGCAGACGACATATTTCTGCGAAGCCTGGGCGCCGGCGACGGTCTTCCATTTGATCCCGGTCGGAAAGCCCGCGCCGCCGCGACCGCGCAGGCCGGATTGCTTGACCGTCTCCACGATGTCCGCCGGGGTCATCGCCAAGGCCCGCTCCAGGCCTTTCAGGCCGCCATGGGCGCGGTAGCTGACGATCGACAAGGGATCGGTCACGCCGACGCGGGCGAAGGTGAAGCGCTGCTGGCGCTTCATCCAATCCATGCTCTCAACCAGACCATGGCTGAGCGGATGGGCGGCGCCGCTGAGGAAGCGCGCGTCGAAAAGACTGGGCGCGTCTGAAGGATCCACTGGTCCGTAGGCGACGCGGCCTGCCGGGGTTGCGACCTCCACCAGCGGCTCCAGCCACAGCATGCCGCGCGACCCGGTGCGAATGATCTCGACCTCGATCCCGCGCTGTCTCGCCTCATCCAGGATCGCCTGGGCCACGGCGTCGGCTCCGACCGACAGAGCCGCCGCGTCCTTGGGCACGAAGATCACGGTCGCGCTCACGCCGCGCCTCCGGCGCAAAGCGCGTCGAGCTTGGCGCCGGTCAATCGGCCGACCAGCGCGTCATCCACCAGGGCGGCGGGGCCCAAGGCGCAATTTCCAAGACAGTAGACGGTCTCGAAGGTCACCGCGCCGTCGGCGCTGGTGCTGTCGATCGCCAGACCTCTGGAGCGCGAGACGTGTTCGACCAGCGCCTCGCAACCAACCGCCTGACAGGCTTCGGCGCGGCAGAGCCGGATCACCCGCTGGCCGGGCGGGGCGCGACGAAAATCATGATAAAAGCTGATCACCCCGCGCACTTCGGCGAGGGAGAGGTTCAACGCGTCGGCGATCATCGGCTCGGCGGCGGGATCGACGTAACCGAAATGATCTTGCAATGCGTGGAGGATCGGCAGCGTCGCGCCGTCCAGCTTGGCGTTGCTCTCAATCAGATCGCGCGCGACAGCGGCGTCCCAAGGATCTGGCCTGCGCATTCACCCTCCCGCGCGCCGCTTTCGAAAGCGGCGTCTTTGGAAGCATTTCGGGCGCAGGCGTCGATCGATTCAAATCGTTTGTTTCGACCGCTTGATAGTCTGAGGCTATCGATCGCAAGCGGCCGCGACGCCGCCGAAGATCGCGTCGAAGTGACGTCGCAGGCCGGAGTCGACTTCCTCCAAGCCGACGTCGACGCCAAGGGCCTTCATCGAGGTGACGCCATGGTCGGTGACGCCGCAGGGCACGATCCCGGCGTAATGCGAAAGATCCGGCCGCACGTTGATCGCCGTGCCATGCAACGTCACCCAGCGCCGCACCCGCACGCCCATGGCGGCGATCTTGTCGTCGACCGGCAGGATGGCGCCGGCGCGCTTGACCCAGACGCCGATGCGCCCGTCGCGCCGTCCGCCTTCGATCCCGAAATCGGCGAGGGTGCGGATCACCCAGTTCTCCAGACGGCAGACATGGCCGCGCACGTCCGGGCCGCGCTTGTTCAGATCCAACTGGACATAGGCGATGCGCTGACCCGGCCCGTGATAGGTGTATTGGCCGCCGCG
>JBMLRS010000228.1:0-1692 GCA_049240905.1 Elsteraceae bacterium | reverse complement strand
CGTTGAGGCTGGGACAAGCGCGCTGAAGCGGCTAAGATCGACGCGCCATGTATCGATCGACCCTGCAGCAGCGCGCTTACGTCTTCCCCGATCTGAAGGACCTGATGGCGAAAGCCACGCGGGCCCGGTCGGGTGATTTTCTCGCCGGCGTCGCCGCCGAAACCGCGGAGGAGCGGGTGGCGGCGCAGATGGCCCTGGCCGGTCTGCCGCTCAAGACTTTTCTGAATGAGGTCGTCGTCCCCTATGAGGAGGACGAGGTCACCCGGCTGATCATCGACAGCCACGACGCCAAGGCCTTCGCGCCGGTCTCGGCGTTCACCGTCGGCGGCTTCCGCGACTGGCTGCTGTCGGACGCGGCGACCGGCGCCAGCCTGGCGGCGTTGGCCCCGGGCCTCACGCCGGAAATGGTCGCGGCGGTCTCGAAACTCTGCCGTCAGCAGGATCTGATCTCGATCGCGGCGAAAGTGGAGGTGGTCACCCGCTTCCGCAACACGATCGGCCTGCGCGGCCGCTTCTCCGCCCGGCTGCAGCCCAATCACCCGACCGATGATCCGCGCGGCGTGCTGGCCAGCATTCTCGACGGCTTGCTTTTGGGCTGCGGCGACGCGGTGATCGGCGTCAATCCCGCGACCGACAGCCCGGCCCAGACCATCGCCCTGCTCCAACTGATCGACGACCTGCGGCTCAAGCTGGACGTGCCGACCCAGTCCTGCGTCCTGGCCCATGTCACCACCACGATTCAGGCGGTGGAGCAGGGCGCGCCGGTCGATCTGGTGTTCCAATCGATCGCGGGGACGCAAGCTGCGAACCGCAGCTTCGGCGTCGATCTCGCCGTGCTCCGTGAAGGAAGGGAGGCGGCCCTGTCGCTGAAGCGCGGCACGGTCGGGAACAATGTGATGTATTTCGAGACCGGGCAGGGCAGCGCGCTGTCCGCCAACGCCCATCACGGCTGCGACCAGCAGACGGTGGAGGCGCGCGCCTACGCCGTCGCCCGCGCGTTCGAGCCGCTGCTGGTCAATACGGTCGTGGGCTTCATCGGCCCGGAGTATCTGTTCGACGGCAAGCAGATCACCCGCGCCGGGCTGGAGGATCACTTCTGCGGCAAGCTGCTGGGCCTGCCGATGGGCTGCGACGTGTGCTACACCAACCACGCCGAGGCGGATCAGGATGATTCCGACGCGCTTTTGTCGCTGTTGGCGATGGCGGGCGTCACCTTCGTCATGGGCGTGCCCGGGGCCGACGACATCATGCTGAACTATCAGAGCACCTCGTTCCATGACGTGCTGGCGATCCGCCAGACCCTTGGCAAGCGTCCGGCGCCGGAGTTCGAGGCCTGGCTCCAGGCGGTCGGTCTGCAGAACGCTGACGGGCTGATCCGCCCTGACCATCTGCCGGAGCGTTTCCAGCCGTTGCTGACGGCCGCCTGATCATGGCGAAAGAGCTCGCACCGGACGATCCCTGGCGCCCGCTGCGGCGTTTCACGGATGCGCGCATCGGCCTGCCGCGCGCCGGGTTCGGCATCGCCACGTCCGAGCATCTGGCCTTCCAGCTCGACCACGCCCGCGCTCGCGACGCCGTCTACGACGCGCTGGATCTGCCGTCGCTTGAGGCGGCGCTCAAGGATCAGATTCGGGAACTCTCGCTGCGCGCCGCGATGGCCATAACGAACAGGGCAAAGAACCAAAAGCGGAT
>JBMLRS010000227.1:0-5213 GCA_049240905.1 Elsteraceae bacterium | reverse complement strand
TGTTCGAGCGCTTCCTGAACCCGGAGCGCGTGTCGATGCCCGACTTCGACATCGATTTCTGCCAGGAGAACCGCGACAAGGTCATCGACTATGTCTGCCGGAAATATGGCCGCGACCGCGTCGCCCAGATCATCACCTTCGGCAAGCTGCAGGCCCGCGCGGCGCTGCGCGACGTCGGCCGCGTGCTGGAGATGCCCTACAGCCAGGTGAACCGGATCTGCAAGCTGGTGCCGAACAACCCGGCCAATCCGGTCACGCTCGCCCAGGCGATCAAGGCGGAGCCGCAGCTTGAGGAGATGCGCGACGAAGACCCGGCGGTCGCCCGGCTGCTGGCGATCGCGCTGAAGCTGGAAGGCCTCTACCGCAACGCCTCCACCCACGCGGCGGGCGTGGTGATCGGCGATCAGCCGCTGGACGAGATCGTGCCGCTCTACCGCGATCCGCGCTCCTCCATGCCGGCGACGCAGTTCAACATGAAATATGTCGAACTCGCCGGCCTCGTGAAGTTCGACTTCCTGGGCCTGAAGACTCTCGACGTGATCGACGCCGCCCGCAAGCTGCTGGAGCAGCGCGGCATAGAATTCGATCCCGTGCTCCTGCCGCTCGACGACAAGAAAACCTACGAGATGATGAGCAAGGCGGACGTCACCGGGGTGTTCCAGTTTGAAAGCAGCGGCATGCGCGATCTGCTGCGCAAGGCCAAGCCCCAGGTGTTCGAGGATCTGATCGCGCTGGTCGCGCTCTATCGGCCGGGTCCGATGGAGAACATCCCGAAATATGTCGCCTGCAAGCACGGGCTGGATAAGCCCGAATTCATGCATGAAACCATCGACCCCGTGGTCAAGGAGACCTACGGCGTCATCATCTATCAGGAGCAGGTGCTCCAGATCGCCCAGGTCTTCGCGGGCTACAGCCTGGGCGGCGCGGATCTGCTGCGCCGCGCGATGGGCAAGAAGATCAAGGCGGAGATGGACGCCCAGCGCGACATCTTCGTGAAGGGCGCCGTCGCCAAGAACGGCGTGACGGCGGAGCATGCGAGCGCGGTGTTCGATCTGGTCGACAAGTTCGCGGGCTACGGCTTCAACAAGGCGCACTCAGCCGCCTACGCCATGGTCGCCTACCAGACCGCCTACCTGAAGGCGAACTATCCGGTCGAGTTCCTGGCCGCCTCCATGACCCTGGACCAGCACGACACCGACAAGCTGAACATTTTCCGTCAGGAGCTGGCGCGCCAGAGCATCCCGCTGGCCCCGCCGGACGTGCAGAAAAGCGGTCCGATCTTCACCGTGGAGACCGACGCCGACGGCAAGCAGACCGTGCGCTACGCGCTCGCCGCGTTGAAAGGCGTGGGCGCCGCGGCGATGCAGAGCCTCGCCGACAACCGGGCCGAGGGCGGCCCGTTCAAATCGCTGGGTGATTTCGCGCGCCGGATCGACGCCAAATCGATCAACAAGCGGGTGCTGGAAAGCCTGGCCCAGGCCGGCGCCTTCGACTCGCTGCATCCCAACCGCGCCGCCGTGCATGGCCTGGTCGAGCAGATGGTGCAGCTGGCCAGCGGCGCCGCGGCCGAGCGCGACAGCAATCAGGTCAACCTGTTCGGCGGCGAATCCATGCCGGACCTGACGCCTAAGGACATCCGCGACTGGCCGCTGCATGACCGGCTGCAGAAGGAATTCGACTCCGTCGGCTTCTATCTGACCGCCCATCCGCTGGACGATTACAAGCTGGCGATGGATCGACTGGGCGTGGTCCGGCAGAACCAGTTGGCCGCGAAGCTAGCGGGCGGCCCGACCCGCGTTAAGATGGCCGGCACCATCACCGCCCGGCAGGAGCGCACCTCCAAGAAGGGCAATCGCTTCTGCTTCCTGGGTCTGACCGACGCCACCGGCGCCTATGAAGTGATGGTGTTCTCCGAACTGTTGCCCTTGGTGCGCGAGTTGGCGGACGCCGGCAAGCCGGTCCTGGTGACCGCCGACGCCCGTATGGAAGGCGAGGGGCTGCGCATGACTGCGGCGGCCATCGCGCCGCTGGACGAGGCCGCGCAGGGCGCAGCCGCCGGCCTGCGCATCTACCTCCGCGACCCAAGCCCGATCGCCTCGCTGCGCCAGATCTTCTACGACGAAGGCCCGCAGCTTAAGGGCAAAGGGCTCGTCAGCCTGCTGGTGGACGTTGACGACAAGGAAGTGGAGATCCACTTGCCCAGCCGCTACGCGGTTTCCCCGTCGCTCCGGCAAAGGGTGAAGACGGTTCCCGGTGTCGTGGACGTGCAGGAAGTCTGAGCAGGTCACCGAGGCCAGGCGGGTTTGATATCGGTCAGGCCGAAATCATCCCCTTTGAACAACAGCGGCTCACCCGTGGCCTTGGCGAGCGCGTAAGCGAAGCAGTCGTCGAAATTCAGCCCGGCTTTGTGACGGACTTTTCCGAAATCGAGAAACGCCTGCCGGGCGATCTCCCCATGGGCGACGCTGATCGGCTCGATTATGATCCCTGCGCGCCTCAGGAACGCCTCGGCTTGACGCCCAGCCTCTGGTCCAAGCTGGCTTTCAACGACCATCGATAACTCGACGTAATTCGCAACACTGATCCGGCTGATGTCCACGTGATGAATAACGCGGTTGAAATCCGCCGCTTCGGGTTCGCGATAGAGGATGGCGACCATCGCCGAGGTGTCGATGATCACTTAGGTAGGCCGTCTTCGCCGTAAAGCAGGTCGGCGTGGTCCGGATAAGGGCGCTTCATATGCGCCGCGACGCGATCGGCGATCGCCAGCAATTCATCGACGCTTGCGCGACCATTGCGATGTTCAATGGCCTCGAAGCGGGCGCGGAGCGCGTCGGTGACCACGCGCGTCATGCTCTGGCCCGTCGCGCGCGAGATGGCTTGGGCGAGCCGATGCGCCTCCGGGTCCTTGATGTTGAGGCTCACGATCCCCCGTTTTTCTGTAAGTTTGGCCATTCTTCCACCATTCTGCAGCGTAGATGGGAGCGATCCAAGCGCGAACGCCAGTAGAGATAGAATTGCTAGGCCTATCCATCAGAAATCTTGGTTTGCCGAAATCCGCGCGTTCTTGGAACTATGGCTGGCAAATCGTCATCCCGCTGGAGACCGCCGTGACCTACTTAAGCCGCCGAGGCTGGACCCCCGAATTCTGCGAAAACCTGATTCAGTCCGTCGCGGGGGAGGTCGCGGCTTCTTCGTCCGACGCCATCGCCGCCCGCATCGACGCGGAGATCGCGCGCAACCGGGCGATCCATGAGCAGGATTGCGTCAACCTCAACCCGGCCACCAACGTGATGAATCCGAAGGCGGAGGCGGCGTTGGGCGCGGGTCTCGGCGCGCGTCCCTCGCTGGGCTATCCCGGTGACAAATATGAGATGGGCCTGGAAGGGATCGAGCAGATCGAGATCATCGCCGCCGAACTGGCGGCGGAGGTGTTCGGCGCGAAATATGTCGAGTTCCGCGTGCCCTCCGGCGCGATCGCCAACCTTTACGCGTTCATGGCGACCTGCAACCCCGGCGACCCGATCATCACCCCGTCGCCCAGCGTCGGCGGTCATGTCACCCACCATCAGCCAGGCGCGGCCGGGCTCTATGGCCTGAAGATCCATACGGCCCCGGTCGATCCGCAGGGCTATTCGGTCGATGTCGAGGGCGTGCGGAAACTCGCGCATGAGGTGCGGCCGAAGCTGATCTCGCTGGGCGGCAGCCTGAATTTGTTCCCCCATCCGATCCGCGAGATCCGCAAGATCGCGGACGAGGTCGGCGCGAAGGTCCTGTTCGACGCCGCCCATCTCTCCGGGGTGATCGCCGGCAAGGCCTGGCAGCAGCCGCTGGAGGAGGGCGCGCATCTGATGACGATGAGCACCTACAAGAGCCTGGGCGGCCCCGCCTCCGGCCTGATCGTTTCCAACGACGCCGAGATCGCCGAAGCGCTGGATCACATCGCCTATCCCGGCCTGACCGCGAATTACGACGCGGGGAAGGCCGCGGCTCTGGCGATCACGCTGCTGGATTGGAAGGAATATGGTTTGGCCTACGGCGCGGCGATGGTCGAGACCACGCGCGCGCTGGCCGAGAATCTGGCGGCGCGCGGCCTGCCGGTGTTCGCGACGCCCAAAGGAACGACCCAGTCGCACCAGTTCGCTCTGAAAGCGGCGGATTTCGGCGGCGGGCAGACGGCGGCCAAGCGGCTGCGCGCGGCCAACATCCTGTCCTGCGGCATCGGCCTGCCGATTGATCCCGTGGAGGGCGACGTGAACGGCCTGCGTTTCGGGACCAACGAGATCGTGCGCTGGGGCATGACCCCGGCGGACATGCCGGAATTGGCGCATCTGATCGCGCGCGGCCTGATCGGCAACGAGGCGCCGGAGGCGGTCGCCGCCGACGTCACCGCCTTCCGCAAGCGTTTCGTCACGCTCCATTACATGCGTTAAGGGCGGGTCGCCGCGATGGCGGTGCAGCCGCCCAGACCGCGCATGCCGCCGCTCAACGCGCTTAGGGCTTTCGAAGCCGCCGCGCGCACGGGCGGCTTCGCGACGGCGGCGGCGGAGTTGAACGTGACCACGGCGGCGGTCGCCAGTCATGTGAAGGCGTTGGAGGCCTGGCTTGGCTGCGCGCTGTTCGTGCGCAAGCCGCAGGGCGTGCGGCTGTCGGAGCGGGGCGAGGCGGCCTTGCCGATGCTGGTCGCCGCGTTCGACGCGCTGGGCGAGGCCGTGCGCGGCTTAAATCAGGCGGCGCAGCCGGGACAGGTGACGATCGCGGCGCTGCCGGCGGTGGCGAGCCTTTGGTTGGCTCCGATGCTGGCCGCGATGCGCGAGGCGTTTCCTGATCTGTCCGTCTCGATCACGGCGACCGAGACGCCGCCCAATCTGCGCCGCGAGCCCTATGATCTCGCCTTGTTTTTTCTATCCGGCGACGCGCTGTCGCCGGGTGAGACGCCTCTGCGCATCGATCGCCTCACGCCGGTTTGCAGCCCGGCGATCGCCCCAAGCCCCGGCGAAGATCCAGCGGTTTGGCTGCGTCGCCAGACCCTGCTGCATGACACGGCTTGGGCGTCGGATTGGGATATCTGGCTGAGGGCGACCGGCATGCATGGCAAGGCGGATCTTCCTGGCGCGCGTTTCTCCCTCTACAGCCTCGCGGTTCAGGCGACGCGGGAAGGGGCGGGCGTTCTGATCGGTCATGAGGCGCTGGTGTCGCCCGCGATCGCCAGC
>JBMLRS010000226.1:0-2452 GCA_049240905.1 Elsteraceae bacterium | reverse complement strand
CACGTTCATCACGAAGATTTTCGCGCCATTGCGGGCGGTGAACAGATGGGCGCCCTTGCCGGGCGTGCCGGCCGGAAAATTCACCGGGCGCAGGATGCGGGGGTCGCGGTCCATCTGCGGGATGATGGTTTTCTGGTCCCAGACATGGTTGCCGGTGGTCAGCACGTCGGCCCCGGCCTCGAACAGTTGGGTCGCGATCTCCGGCGTCAGGCCGAAGCCGCCGGCCGCGTTCTCGGCGTTCACCACGACGAAGTCGGCGCCATGCAGGCGGATCAGATCCGGAATCGCCTCCAGCGCCGCGTCGCGCCCGGAGCGGCCGACCAGATCGCCCAAAAACATCATCCGCATGAGATCCATTCCTTTTCCGTCACCACCGCGTCGAGCGGGGCGTCCAGCGCGTCCACCGGCGCGTTTTGCACTTCTTGCGCCGCGAACGCCACGCCGATCGCCGTGACATGGCCCTTGGCGCGCAGCGCGGCCAGGGTGCGGTCGTAAAATCCGCCGCCCTGCCCCAGGCGGCCGCCCTTGCGGTCGAAGGCCAGAAGCGGGGTCAGCAGCACGGTCGGGGTGAGGCGTTCGGCGTTGGCCGGCGGCTCATACAGCCAGCCCAGCTTCACCATCGCGGCTCTCGGCGTCCATTCCCGAAAGACCAGCGGCCGGGCGCGCGCGACGATCACGGGAAGCGCCGCCCGTCCGCCGCTGTCGATCGCGTGCAGCAAGGCCTGCCGCACGTCGACCTCCGAGCCGACCGGCCAGAAGGCGGAGACGATCTGTCCGTCCAGCGCGCCGGAATCCGCCAGACGGTCGACGATCGACGCGCTGAACCAGGCGCGCTGATCCACATCCATCGATTTGCGAAGGTCTCTGATCCGCCGACGCAAGTCGGCCTTGGCCTGATCTAGGCTTGTCGCTGCGCAACCACCTCGGCCGTCTGCGTCATTCATCCTCTGTGGCCTGCGTTTGCAGGTGGGAACCATATAACAAGACCAAGATCTTGCCAGGGACAGTCCCCGAGAATGAAGCATTGGCCCCAGGGATCGATACGCTTAACGCACCAGGCAGTCGCGCCTTGCTAACTTAGGGACGTTCCAGCCGCGCCGCAATGACCTCGATCCGTTCGGCCAATCCATTGATGGCCTGCGCCGCCTCAGCCTCGATCATTTTGGTCGCGTCGTCGGCCGCGGCCTCGATCGCTTCGGCGCGGACGCGCAGCTGTCCGGCCTCGGTGCGGCTGTCGGCCAGCTCGTCGGCCAGGGTCAGGCTGGCCAGCACCAGCAGATGGCCTTCGCCGACCTGCCCGAAGGCCTTGACCAGCCCGGTGACGCGCTTGTCGAGATCGGCGGCGAGGGCGATCAAGCGATCCTCTTCGCCGGGACCGCAGGCCAGACGATAGGTGCGGCCGTTCACCTGGACGGGAACTTCAGGCATCGCTTACCCCACCTGTCCGGCTTGCGGGATCAGGTCATGCAGACGACCGATCGACTGGTCCAGCTGCTCGGCCGCCGCGCGGTTCAACGCCAACGCCTCGGCGTAGGCGGCTTCGATCTTGGCGACCTCGGCGCGCAGGCGCGCGATCTCGGCTTCGTCGCGGTCGAATTTCTGGGAGACGGCGGTCTCCAGATGGGAAAAGCCAGCCTCCAGCCGAACGACGGCGGCGTCCAACCGGCTGCAAGCGGCGGTCAAAGGGCTCAAGGGCGCGTGCTTCCGCAAGAAATCATGGGAATGTCATAAGGCCAGCCGCGTCAGATCACAACCTACTTGAAGTTCGCATGGCCGCAGACGCGAGACGGCGCTTGACGCTGACGGCGCGAGAGCGGCATTTTCCGGCCTCTTCAATGCGGGCGCGCCCCTTGCGCGCGAGCTTTTCCCCACCTTCGACCACGCGGGACGGATTACTTGGCGCTCTCAGCAGACGAATCGACCGAAATCCGCCAGATGGCGAACGCCATCCGCGCCCTCTCCATGGACGCCGTCGAGAAGGCGAAAAGCGGCCATCCCGGCATGCCGATGGGCATGGCCGACGTGGCGACCGCGCTGTTCACGCGCTTCTTGAAGTTCGACCCGGCCCAGCCGACCTGGGCGGACCGCGACCGCTTCGTGCTGTCGGCCGGCCATGGCTCGATGCTGCTCTATTCGCTGCTGCATCTGACCGGCTACGCGGACATGACGCTGGAGGAGCTGAAGCAGTTCCGCCAGCTCGGCGCGCGCACCGCCGGCCATCCGGAATTCGGCCACGCCGGCGGGGTGGAGACCACCACCGGCCCGCTGGGCCAGGGCATCGCCAACGCCGTCGGCATGGCGCTCGCCGAGAAGATGCTGGCCGCCCGTTTCGGCGCCGATCTGGTCGATCACCGCACCTGGGTGATCGCCGGCGACGGCTGCCTGATGGAAGGGGTGAGCCATGAGGCGATCAGCCTCGCCGGCCATCTGAAACTCAACAAGCTGATCGTGC
>JBMLRS010000225.1:0-14665 GCA_049240905.1 Elsteraceae bacterium | reverse complement strand
ACCACCTTGCTCAGGCTGATCGCGGGTTTTGAGCGCGCCGACGCCGGTCGGCTGGCGCAGGCCGGGCGCGACATCACCGATCTGCCGCCGGAAGCGCGCGATTACGGCATCGTGTTCCAGTCCTACGCGTTGTTTCCCAACCGCACGGTGGCCGGCAACATCGGCTTCGGGTTGGAGTCGATCGGGACTCCCAGGGCCGAGCGCGCGGCGCGGGTGGCGGAGCTGCTGGCGTTGGTCGGGCTGCAGGACCACGCCGAGAAATACCCCAATCAATTGTCCGGCGGGCAGCAGCAGCGCGTGGCTTTGGCCCGCGCGATGGCGCTGTCGCCGGGGTTGCTGCTGCTGGACGAGCCCTTGTCCGCGCTTGACGCCAATGTCCGCGCCCATCTGCGCGACGAGCTGCGCGCCTTGCAGAAGCGGGTCGGCGTCACCGCGCTCATGGTGACCCATGACCAGCAGGAAGCGCTCTCGATCGCCGATCGCATCATCGTGATGAACCAGGGCCGGATCGAACAGGCGGGGACGCCGACCGAGGTCTATGAACGTCCGGCCAATCTGTTCGTGGCGAAGTTTCTGGGCGACATGAACGCCCTGCCGATCACGGAGGCGCAGGGCGCGGATCTGCGCGCCGGCGGCTTGTCCCTCAGCCTGGAGCACAAGCCGGAGACCTTGCCGAAGGGGGCGCGCGTTTGCATCCGACCGGCGGCGGTGATCGTGGGCGAAGCCGCCGCGGGGGCTACGAACAGTTTCCAGGCGCGGGTGACCAAATTGACCTTCATGGGCGATCTCATCCGCCTGCAGCTGGCGCCGGCGTCAGCCTCCGCCACCGGCGTCGAGCTTGAGGCTGATTTGCTGCGCGCCGCTTGGCCCGTGCGGCCTCGCCTGGGCGACGTGATGGACGTCGCCTTGCCGCCGCGTCATTTGATCCTGCTCGGCGATGTCTGATCTGGCGCTGGCCGCGGCTCCGCGCCCGCGTCGGCTGTCCGGGCTGCTGACCCGGATCGGCCTGCCGGGGGCGATGATCCTGATTCTGGCGGCGGCGACGGTCCTGCCGATCGCGGCTCTGTTAAGCCGGGCCTTCTATGATCGCGACGGCGCCTTCGTCGGGTTGGCCAACTTCCTGCGCTACGCCACGGAGCCGGGCTTGTCGATCGCGGCCTGGACCTCCACTTGGCTCTCCGCGCTCGCGACGATCCTGACGCTGCTGATCGCCTATCCGTTCGCCTATGCTTTGACCCGCAGCCGCATGCCGATGCGGGGTCTGTTCCGCATCCTCGCTTTGCTGCCGCTCTTCGCCCCTTCCCTGCTGCCGGCTTTCGGATTGATCTATCTGTTCGGCAATCAGGGGATCCTGAAAAGCTGGCTGATGGGAGCGCCGCTCTATGGCGAGGTCGGGATCGTCATCGCCTCCGTGCTCTACGCCTTGCCGCACGCCGCGCTGATCTTGAGCGGCGGCCTCGCGGCCGGTGACGCCCGGCTCTATGAGGCGGCGCGGGCGTTGAAGGCTGGACCCTGGCGCTGCTTCTGGACCGTGACCTTGCCGTCCTCGCGCTACTCGATCGTCAGCGCGGCTTCCGTGGTCTTCGTGCTGGTCTTCACTGATTTCGGCATTCCCAGCGTGATCGGCGGCTCCACCAACGTGTTGGCGTCGGACATCTACAAGCTGGTGATCGGCCGCTTCGACTTCGAAATGGGCGCGGTGGTGGGGGTGCTGCTGCTGGTCCCGGCGCTGGTCGCCTATCTGGTCGACAGCTTGGCGCGGCGATCGCAGCGCAGCGCGATCAGCGGCAAATCGATCCCGATCGACCCGCAACCCAGCCTGCTGCGCGACGGCGCGCTGACCCTGTTCGCCATCCTGGTGACCGGGGCGATCCTCGTCGTGTTCGGCATGGCGGTCTTCGGCTCTCTGGTGAAGTTCTGGCCCTATAACCTCACCCTCGGCCTGCAGAACTACGAGCGGCTGCTGGAGGATGCGGACGAGGCGCGCTCGCTGGTCAACAGCTTGATCATGGCCGGCGCAGCCGCTTTTGTGGGAACGGTCCTGGCGATGATCAGCGGCTGGCTGGTCGCGCGCAAGGTCGGGAACGGGCCGCTGACCCAGGGGCTGCAGGCGCTGGCGATGGTTCCGGTCGCGGTGCCCGGCTTGGTGCTGGGGTTGGGCTATGTCTTCTTCTTCAACAATCCGGACAATCCGCTGCATTTCTTCCAGGGCACGCTCGCCCTGATCGTGCTGTGCAGCGTGGCGCATTTCTACACCGTGCCGCATCTGATGGCGGTCGGCGGTCTGTTGAGCCTGGACCGCGAGATCGACATGGCGGCCAAGGCCCTGCGCGCCGGCCCGATCACGACCGCGCGCAAGATCTATCTGCCGACCTTGGCCCCGGTGTTGATCGACATCGCCGGCTATTTCTTCGTGAACGCGATGACCACGGTCTCAGCCTTGATCTTCCTGTTCACCGCGCACACTCGCGTCGCCTCCATCGCCGTGGTGAACTTGATCGAGGGCAGCCGGATCGGGCAGGCGGCCGCGTTGGCGGCCCTGATCATGGCGATCTCCATCACGGCGGCCCTGATCCAGGCGGCGGCGCGAACCCTGGCGCTGAGAAGCCAGCCCTGGCGGCGGCGATGATTGATTTCATGCATCAGCTGGCCGACGCCTCCGGCCGCGCGATCCTGCCTTATTTCCGCAGCGCGCTGGCGGTGGAGGACAAGGCCGAGGCCGGCCTGTTCGATCCGGTGACGGCCGCCGACCGCGCCGGCGAGGCGGCGATCCGGGAGTTGATTCGCGCCCGCTTTCCCGATCACGGCGTGATCGGCGAGGAGTTCGGAACCGAGCGGCCGGACGCCACCCATGTCTGGGTGCTGGATCCGATCGACGGCACGCGCTCCTTCCTGTCCGGCATGCCGATCTGGGGCACCTTGATCGGTCTGCTGCGTGACGGCGCGCCAGTCGCTGGAACGCTGGATCAGCCCTTTCTGCGCGAGCGGTTCTGGGCTGATGAATCCGGCGCCTGGGGTCGCGGCCCGCAGGGCGAAGCCCGCCTGCGGACCCGTCGCCCCGTCGCGCTGAAGGACGCCGTGGTCTGGGTCAGCTCCAGCTTCACGCTGGATCCAGAGGGCATGGCCAGGGTGGAGCGGCTGCGCCCCCTGGCGCGCATGATCCGCTACGGCAATGACTGCTACGCCATGGCGATGCTGGCGGAGGGCCACATCGACGCGGTGATCGAGACCGGCTTGGACATCTACGACATCGCCGCCCATGTCCCGATCATCCATGGCGCCGGAGGGACGATCACCGGCTTGGATGGCCGCCCGGCCGTGTCGTCCGGCGATTTCCTCGCCGCTGGCGACCCAGACCTTCACGCGGAGATGCTGGGGCTCCTGCGGAGCTGAGCCGCGCGATCCGGCCAGCTCCTCCACGCCCATGCTGTTCGGGCCGCATTCTTGCAGGATAGACAGGCTCTTGGCCCGCCCTTGGTCCGCTGTCTCCTGGTCCGTGATCGTCGCCGACGTCGCGAGGGAGGCGGCCATGCCTTGAACGAAAGTCCGTCTCCTGTTGAAACCTTCCTTTGAGTCACCCTGCGGTCAGCGAGGGTTGCGCCAATGACGCCGCTGTCGGAGATCAATGGTTGCGCGCCCCAACGCTTCGTGGAGTTGCTGGGCGGCGTGTTCGAGCATGGGGCCTGGGTGGCTGAGGCCGCGGCGGCGGCGCGGCCCTTCGCCAGCCTGGACGCGCTGCATGCGGCGATGGTCGCGGTGGTGACGGGCGCCCCGCGCGAACGGCGCCTGGCCTTCCTGCGCGGCCATCCGGAACTGGCGGGCAAGGCGTTCCGGGCCGGCGCGGTGACCCCGGAATCCGCGGGAGAGCAGACCGGGGCCGACCTCAATCGCCTGACGCCAGAGGAGGCTGCGGCCTTCGACGCGCTGAATCAGACCTATCGGGAGCGCTTCGGCTTTCCTTTCATCCTCTGCATGCGTCGGAACACAAAGGCGAGCGCGTTGGCTGCTTTTCGCGCGCGGATCGACGCCGATCCCGAGGCGGAGGAGGCGACCGCCCTGTCGGAAATCGCGGCCATCACGCGGTTCAGGCTGGAAGCCGTGGTGGGTTGAGCTTAGGCGAGCGCCGCCAGGAACTTCCTGGCTTGGGCCGCCACGGCCTCGGCTGAATCCCCGGGCTTGTAGAGGGCTGAGCCGAGGCCGAAGCCGGCGGCGCCGGCCGCGCGCCAAGGGCCCATGTTGTCGGGCGCGATCCCGCCCACCGGCAGCACCGCGGTCTCCTTGGGCAGCACCGCGCGCATGGCCTTCAACACCGTGGGCGAGGCGCCTTCCGCCGGGAACAGCTTCAGCGCGTCGGCCCCGGCCTTGAGCGCGGCGAAGGCTTCGGTCGGCGTGGCGATTCCGGGAATGGAGATCAGGCCCAGCCGCTTGGTCGCCGCGATCACGGCCGGGTCGCAGTGAGGGCTGACCGCCAGAACGCCGCCCGCCGCCGCCAGCCTATCGACCTCCCCTGGATCCAGGATGGTGCCGGCGCCGACCAGCGCGCCTTCCAGCCGAGCCAACCGGGCGATGCTGTCGAACGGATCGGGGGAATTCAGCGGCACTTCGATCAGGCTGAAGCCGGCGTCGATCAGGACGCGTCCGATCGCCTCCACTTCCTCCGGCCTGACGCCGCGCAGGATCGCGACGAGCGGGCAGCGCGTCATCGCGGCCTTCAGGCGGGGGTCCATCATGATGTGGGCAATCCTGCGGCTTGAGCGATCCGAAAGGCCCCGAATGCCGCCAGATCGGGTTGCGCTGGTTTGGCGGGCACGCCCAAACGATCGGCGGCGCGGCCATAGCGCAGCACCAGCGCGTCCGACCCGACCAGGGTCAGGGTCTGGCTGGGCGGCGGGGCGGCCTCGCGGAACTCGGTCCCGATCAGCAGGCCCGAAAGAAACGGACGCAGCAGCTCCAGCGGCAGATCGCCCAAAAGGCCGGTCGCCCGCACCCCGAACAGGGCGGACAACAGGCCGGTCGCGCGCTGCGCCCGATCGACGCCGCGATCGAAGCCGGCGCGCCACTCCGCCGGCTCCGGATCGGCCGGCGGCATCAACCGGCCGACGATGGTGTGGTCGGTCAAGGCCGCGAACAGCTCGCCGGTGAGATAGGTGCGGAAGCCGGTGACGGCGCCGCCTTCGAGCTTGGCCCATTTCGAATGGGTGCCCGGCAGGCAGATCCGCCCATCGGCGAGATTGAGGCCCATCGCCTGCGTCTCTTCCCCGCGCATGACGTCCGGGCCGTCGCCGTCGCGGTGCGACAGGCCGGGGATGAGCACGGCGCGCCGTCCGACCAGGTCATCCATCGGCGTCAGCGCGGCGGCTATCTCCGCCAAGCCGGCGGGGCAGGGAACATAAGGCGCCTCGCGCCAGCCCTGGCGGCTGCCGATCATCCCGGACAGCGCGACCAGCGCGTCAGGCGGCCATCCCGCGATCGTCTCCGCCAGGACCGGCGCGAAGGCCCCGTCCTTGATCGTGGTGATCCCAGCGGGGGCGGACCGGCGGTCCAGAATCGCGCCGGCGCCGTCCAGCAGATAGGCGCGCAGGCTGCTGGTGCCCCAATCGACGGTGATCATGAGAGCCTCGCGGGGCGGAGCGCGTCGTCGCCGCGGGCGATGCGGCCCGCCGCGTCGGCGCGGTTCAGAAGGATGCGCAGCGCCTGCACCAGCTCGTAGCGCCCAGCGGGAAGACCAAGCGCCTGCTCCAGTTCCCGGTGGCGTGGCCGTATTGCGTCCCTCTGCTGGGTCAGCGTCCGCGAGGTCGGGATCGGCGTCGGTTGATCGGGGTTGGCGCTGTCCGCGCGGCAGGGCTCCAGATCAAAGGAGACATGCGAGCGGCAGCTCAGCGGACGCGCGGCGTAGATCGCGCACCCCTCATCGTCGGTGAGCAGCGGGCAAGGTTGGTTGAGCCGCTTGCGGCCCGCCGCGTCCAAGCCGCGCAATAGCGGAAACAACGCGTCGATCCGCGCGCGGATCCGGCTTTGGTCGGTCTCCGGCAAGTCTTGGATCGCGCGCAACGCCAACAGCGCCTCCGAACTCGACAGCGAAACCTCAAGCCGACAGCAATGCGCGCAGCCGGCGCGGCAGGCGATGGGCAGTTCCTGATTGGTCAGCACCGGCGCGGCGCGCGCGTCGAACACCGCAAGCATGTCCTGCGCCAGCGTCAGCGCCGCCTGGGCGCGCTCGGCCGCAGACCGGGGCGGCGGCGGAAGCGGGCCCGCCGCCATCTCAGCCGATGGAGACGTTGGTCGTCATGTCCAGGGGAAGGGTCGATTGTCCCTCGGGTTGAACGCCGGCGACCAAGGTTCCGGTCACTTCGCCGCCCAGCTCGATCTCCAGCCGCGCGTAGCGGATCATGCCGCTCACTCTTCCGCTGGAGCGCAGAACCAGCCGGTCGCGAACAGTCAGCTCGCCGTCGAAATGCCCGGCGATCTCGGCGACGTCGACGGTCGCCTTGCCGATGAAGACGCCGCTTTCGGCGATCTCGATCAGCTTGCCGTCGATCAGCGTCGCCTCCATGCGGCCTTCGACATGCAGCAGGTCGCAGGCGGCGATGGTGCCGGACATGTTGATGTCGCGACCGACGATCAACCGTTTGCCTTCGGGCTGCGGCTCGGACTTGCCAGGGCTGACGGTCAGCCCGCTGCCGAGGCGTCGCGGAGCGATCGGCTCGGCCGGGCGACGCTGGACGTCCGTCTTCGGGGGATCGGCGCGGTTAAGCGACATGGCGGAGGCTCCAAAAAAGGACGAAGGCTGGGCGATCGGGGTGGCCGGGACACGGACGGGTTCTTGGCGTGGCGTCAGGGGCGCTTCCAGGGGCTGACGCAGCGCCGCCTCGACCTCCTCGACAGCCTGATCCGGGCTGCCGGAGGACGGCGCGTTCAGATCTCCAGTCCGTTTCTTGCGGCGGAACATCGGCACTCCACTTCCCTCAGGACACTCGCTTGATCGGTGTACTCGAAGGCAGGGTAGGCCGCAAACTTTCCAACGCGTGCAGCAAGGCCGCGGTCGCGAAGATCGGCAGGGTCAGATTCAGGATCGGCACCAGCGCGTAGGCCGCCACGCCCGCGCCATGCATCCAGATCCGCCGTCCATAGCGCTTGCGCAGCGCGGTCGCCTCGGCCTGGGGCATGCGGCGCAAGGCCGCCTGCTCGAAGAATTCGCGACCCAGCAGATAGCCGTTCAGCGCGAGGTACAGCGGAATGTTGATCACCGGCAGCGTCAGATAGAACGGCAGGGCCAGAATATTGAGCGCCACCGCCAAGCCGGCGAAGCGCAGCGCGCCGAAGATCTGCTCGGACAGCGGCGAATGGCGCGGCGGCGGCAAGCCTGGATAATGCCGGGCTTCGACCGCGGCGCAGACCCCGTCCAGCAGCAGGCTGATCGTGATCATCATCGTCGCCGGAAACAGCAACAGCATCAGCGCGGCGACGGCGAAGCCTCCCAGCAGATCCAACGCCCAGTCCGCCCAGGGCAGGCCGACATCGATCAGCGGCAGCAGGACGTAGGCGATGGCGACCCCGCTCAAGACCAAGGTCAGCAGCGCCAACCCGACGCCGGTCCACAGCAGCTTCTGGATCCTAGGATCGAAGAGCTGACCGAAGGCCTTGAGAAAGTTCGCGATCATGTCGGGAGGCCGGTCATTTCGGAAGGGCGGGCAGTCCCATCAGCGCCTTGGTCTCGGCCAGGATCGGCTCGGCGATGTCGCGCGCGCGCTCCGTGCCCAGCTTCAGCACCTTGTCGATCTCGGTCGGATCATCCATCAGCCGCTTCATTTCGCCGCCGATCGGCCCCAGGACCGAAACGCAGAGATCGGCCAGATCCTTCTTGAAGTCTGAGAAGCTGCGACCGGCGTAGCTGGCGATCACCTGCGGCTTGGTCTGGTTCGCCAGCGCGGCGTAGATCTGGATCAGGTTGGCCGCCTCCGGCCGCTCCGCAGCGCCTTCGGCCGTCTCCGGCATGGGCAGCGGATCGGTCTTGGCCTTGCGGATCTTCAGCGCGATCGTGTCGGCGCTGTCGGTCATGACCAGTCGGGAATAGTCGGACTCGTCCGACTTGCTCATCTTCTTCGTGCCGTCGCGCAAGGACATCACCCGCGTCGCCTCGCCCAGGATCTGCGGCTCGGGCAGGGGGAAATGCTCCACGCCGAACTGGCGGTTGAAGGCGCCGGCGATGTCGCGCGCCAGCTCCAGATGCTGCTTCTGATCCTCGCCGACCGGCACATGGGTGGCGCGGTAGAGCAGAATGTCGGCCGCCATCAGCACCGGATAGGAGTAGAGCCCGAGGCCGGCCGAATCCCGCTGCTTGCCCGCCTTCTCCTTGAACTGGGTCATGCGGTTGAGCCAGCCGAGCGGCGTGAGCGTGCCGAGCAGCCAGCCGAGCTCGGAATGGCCGGGGATGGTCGATTGCGAGAAGATGATCGAGCGGGTGGGGTCGATCCCGGAGGCGATGTAGGCGGCGGTCACTTCGCGGATCGCCTTGCGCAGCTCCGCCGGATCCTGCGGCACGGTGAGGGCGTGCAGGTCCACGATGCAGAAGATCGTGGGCATCACGTCCTGCAGCGGGACCCAATTGCGGATCGCGCCCAGATAATTGCCGAGATGCAGATTGCCCGTGGGCTGGATGCCGGAGAAAACCCGGTTCGGGAAGGTGATGTCAGTCATGGCGCGCTTATGGCGAGGCGGGAGGGGGCGCGTCAATGGGGGCGCGCTTCATGAGACGTTTGAGGTCGCGCAGATCGAGCCCGCCCAGAAGCTGCGCCGCGGCCAGATAGAGCAGGCCGCCGCCCGCGATCAAGGCGGCCAGGCTGAGGGCGCAAACGGCGAGGCCCGACTCCGCCTCGAAGGACGGCAGGTCGCGCGCGGCCCAAAGCCCCAGCGCCATCACGGGGGTGGCCGCGATCACGCCGAGGCTTCGGCGGCGCAGCCGCTGGTCCGTCGCCAGATGGCCGCGCCGACGCAGGATCACCCACAGGATCGCCGCGTTGAGCCAGGCGGACAGCGCCGTGCCGAGCGCGATGCCGACATGCGCCAGGACCTGCATCAGCGCCAGGGTCAGCGCGATGTTCGCCGCGACCGTGGCGACCGCCACCTTCAACGGCGTCGCCGTATCCTCCCGCGCGTAGAACCCGGGGGTCAGCACCTTGATGATGACGTAGGCCGGCAAACCCGCGGCGAAGGCCGCGAGCGCCGCGCCGGTCGCGGCTGACTCCACGGCGCCGAAGGCGCCGCGCTGAAACAAGGTGGAGATGATCGGCGCGGCCAGCAGCATCAGCCCGACGGCGGCGGGCGCGGTCAGGGCCAGCGCCATCTCCATCGCCCGGCATTGGGTGTCGCGCGCCCGCGCCAGATCGCCCGACTTCAACTGACGGGACAGGAGCGGCAACAACGCCGTGCCGATCGCCGTGCCCACCACCCCCAGCGGCAGCTGCGCCACCCGATCCGCGTAGTAGAGATAGGAGACCGCTCCGGTGGGCAGCAGCGAGGCCAGCACCACGTCGATCATCACGTTGATCTGCACCACGCCAGCGCCGATCGCGCCGGGGATCATCAGGCGATTCAGCCGGCGCAAAGGCTCATCCAGCCTTGGGCGCGGCAGGCGCAGCGCCTCCTGTCCGCGGCCCATCGCCAGCGCCAGCCAAACGAACTGCGCGACGCCGGCGACCACCACGCCCCAGGCCAGCGCGTGGCCGACCGTCGGGAACAGCGGCGGCAAGGTCGCCATGGCCGCCATCAGGCACAGATTGAGCAGAATCGGGGTGGCGGCGGCGGCGGCGAAGCGGTTGGTCGCGTTCAGCACGCCGGACAGCAGCGCCGCCAGCGACATCAGCATCAGGTAGGGGAAGGTGATCCGCGTCAGCTCGACCGCCAGATCGAAGCGCAGGGGATCGCCGATGAATCCCGGGGCCAGCGCCATCACCAGCCAGGGCATGGCGAGTTCGGCCGCGACGCTGATCAGGACCTGGCTGACGATCATCATCGCCAGCGCATTCTCCGCGAAAGCCAGCGCCGCCGGGCGGCCGCTGGCCGCCAGAATCCCGCTGAAGATCGGCACGAAGGCGTTGTTGAAGGCGCCCTCGCCGAACAGTCGGCGGAAGAAGTTGGGCAGCTTGAAGGCGACCAGGAAGGCGTCCGCGACCGGTCCCGCGCCGAGCAACGCGGCCATCATGACGTCGCGCGCGAAACCCAGGACGCGGCTCATGGCGGTCAGCCCGCCGACCGTGACGACCGCGCGGCCAAGAGAGTGCTCCCGGGGCGGCGGACGCGAAGGCGACGGATCCGTTGGTTGGCGCGACGGCGTCATGCGCCTATACTGATGCCAGAGCGGCACTGGCTTTGGAAGCGAACGATGAATTCAGGCAAGCCCCTGGCCTTCGAGGCGGGCATCTACAACAAGGACGTGATCGAGGCGATGAAGAATGGCCAGCGCCACCGCCATCTCAAGGATGACTGGGCCGAGGTTCACTACATCAAGACGCTCGCCTACACGATCGAGGACGCTCGCCGCAAGCTCGCCGCCAAGTACCCGCCGGAGCAGGGCTACGTGATCGACGCCGTCTATCCCCTCACCGAGGAGTGAGCTTGCGGCCCGTCACGCCGTCGCGATCCGCAGATCGCTGAAGTAGCCGTCCGTTCCATCATCGACGAACAATCCGATCTGGCCTGATCCGTCGGCTCCGGAGCGAAGATCGTTGACGACCAGCGCCGGCTCGGCCGCGTCGTCGATGAAGGCCCTGGCGGTCGCGCCGGCAACCTCGAGCCTCAGCCGATGCCAGCGCTTCGGGCCCACGGCGGCCGCCTTCTCGTAAACGCCTGGGGCTTCTTGACGCGACCGGTCGAAACGAAAATCCGGATAGGCGACATATTGAATCGCCCTGACGTTGCGGGGCGGCGGCGGGGTGGGTTCGGCCAGCGTTCCATTGGTCATGCGCAGATAGATCGCTTCGAACCGCGACCCGTCCGGCTGAGCGCGAAAGGCGATGCCGACGAACGCCCGTGAGTCGGCGGCGCCGAGGCCGTTGACCTCTCCGGCGATCGACGTCGTCAGCGAGAAATTCCGATAAACGCCGGGCGTAAGGGCGAAAGTCGGGCCGTTGGCGGCTTGCCCGGCGAGAACCCGTCGTTGCGTCTCCTCATCGAGTCGCAGTCGCACCGCGCTGCGACCGAGATAGTCGGTCCGGGTCAGCGCGATATTGCTCGGCGCCAGGTTGTCGAGCGGCGCGGCGAGGGCGCGAAAGGATGAAAGCGGCGCGACGGCCGCGGCGGTTAGCAGGGTGCGACGGGACAGATGCATGGCGGTTCTCCGAATGCCTGGAGAAGCTTGTAGTGAGTAGCCGCGCGAAGGGCTATTCCATCGACGATATATCCGGTATATCAAATTAGAATAATGCTCACGGACCTCAATCATCTCAGGGCTTTGGAGGCGCTGCTGCGGTTGCGGCATGTCAGCCGGGCGGCCGCGGCGATCGGCGTCAGCCAGCCGGCGATGAGCCGCATCCTGGCGCAACTCCGCGCCGATCTGGGGGACCCGCTTCTGGTTCGCTCGCGCGGCGATTACCTTCTGACTCCTCGGGGAGAGGCCATCGCGGCGGATCTGGCCGAGCGGCTGAACGGCGTGGCGCAGCTGCTGGCCCCGACCCGCTTCGACCCCGCGTCCGCGTCCGACCGCGTCCGGATCGGACTGCTTGACTATGAAGGCGTCGTGCTGCTGCCGGCGTTTCTCGCCCGGCTTCAAGCGCTCGCCCCAGGCGTTTCAGTCGAAGTGGTGGGCGGCGACGCCGCCAATCTGCGCCATGTCGTCGACGGGCGCCTGGACTGCTCGATCCAGTCGCCGCGCACGCCGCCGCAGGGCTGTCTGCGCAGCGCGCTGTTCCGGGAGAAGATGCTGAGCCTGCACCCGGTCGAACTCAGCCCGTTCGACCTCGATCGCTTCACCGCGCATCCCCATGTCGTCATCGGCACGCCCGACGACGATCGTTCGGCGATCGATCTCGCGCTCGACTCCGTCGGCCGCAGTCGGCGTGTCGCCGCGCGCCTGCCTTACTTTGCGGCGGCGCATCGGGTGGCGAGCGAAGCGCGGTTGATCTTCACGGCGCCGGCGCGCCTCATCGCCGCCTTTCCCGTGCCGAAGGGCATGGCCGTCTCGCCGCCGCCGACCGGGACGCAGGAGGGATTCACCATCAGCCTTTATTGGCATGAGCGACGGCACAGCGATCCAATGCATCGCTGGCTTCGCGCCCTGCTGCGGATCGTCGCCCGAAGCCTGCCCGAGGGGCGGCCAGACGCCGGTCCCGACTATAATAGTCAACTATCTGGTTGACTGTTTCATTGTCATCCAGCTCGATCCGCCGCGCCTTTTAACCTTCGAATGGGGCGGCGGCGTGACCTTCGAGTTGGCCCAGCAGGGAGGCGAGGTTCCGTTCACCGTCACCCATCGTCGCCTGTCGGACTTGGAAGTATCCAGCTGAACGGATCATGACCTAAGCCGCCAACCGCCGCCTCACCCGGCGCGGCCGGGGCGCGGCGGCTGCGGCTTCATTGGGGGCTTCGGCCAGGACGTTGAGCAGGGTCGCGCGAATCTCGCTGATCCGGCTTTCCTTCTCGATCTTCAGACCGAAAAGGTCCTTCACGTAGAACACGTCCACCACGCGTTCGCCGAAGGTGGAGACCTTGGCGCTGCCGATCTGCAGTTTGAGCGCGGTCAGGCTCGAGGTGAGGTCGAACAGCAGGCCGGGGCGGTCGCGGCCGTTCACCTCGATCAAGGTGTGGGTCGCGCTCGCCTCGCTGTCCACCAGCACGCGCGGGGAGACGCGGAAGACATGGGCGCGCGACGGGCCGGTGCGGCGCTGGCGCAGTTCGTCCAGCTTGGCGAGCCGGCCATGCACGCTCTGTTCGATCAGCACCGCCAGCTTGGCGAGGCGCTCCGGCCGATCGAAGGCGCCGCCTTCGGCGTTCTGGATCAGGAAGCTGTCCAGCGCCATGCCATCGGTCAAAGTGCAGATCTTGGCGTCGACGATGCTGGCCCCGGCCATCGCCAGGGCGCCCGCCAATTGTGAGAACAGCCCCAGCTCATCCGGCGCCAGGATGCTGACTTCGGTCACGGCGCGGCGCGGATCCACCCGCGTCTCGACCGCGAGCGGGGCCTTGTCCTCCATCGCGCGGCGGATCAGCCGGGCTTGGCGCGCGGCCGTGGTCGCCTCCGTGCTGATGAGGTAGGCTGGCGGCAGCTTCTCGGCCACGGCTTCGACCTGCGCGTCGGTCCAATCCGGCAGCAGCGAGCGCATGTCGGCCAGCGCGGCCTCCTGGCGGCGGCGGCTCACCGGCGGCTCGGACCCTGTGGCGGCGGCGGCCAGCAGGCTCTCCGCCGACAGCGCGCCGGTCATCGCGTCCTCCGCGCGCATGTAGAGATCGCGCAGCAGTCCGGCCTTCCAGTTGTTCCAGACCTTCGGGCCGACCGCGCGGATATCGGCGACGGTCAGCACCAGCAGCAGCTTCAGCCGCTCCGGCGACTGCACGATCGCCACGAAATCCTGAATCGTCTGCGCGTCCTGCAGATCGCGCTTGAAGGCGGTGTTGCTCATCAGCAGATGCCAGCGCACCAGCCAGGCGACGGTTTCGGTCTCCTCGGCGGTCAGGCCGAAGCGCGGGCCCAGGCGATAGGCGACCTTCTCCCCCAGTTCGGAATGATCGCCGCCGCGGCCCTTGGCGATGTCATGCAGCAGGATCGCGACATAAAGCGCGCGGCGCGACTGCAGCTTCGGCATCAGCGCGCTGGCCAGCGGCAGCTCTTCCGTCAGCTTGCCGGATTCGATGCGATGCAGGATCCCGATGGCGAACAGCGTGTGCTCGTCCACCGTGTAGACATGGTACATGTCGTACTGCATCTGCGCGACGACCCGGCCGAAATCCGGCACGAATCGTCCGAACAGCCCGACCTCGTTCATCCGCCGAAGGATGCCTTCCGGATCGGTCTTTCCGGTGAGGATGTCGAGGAACAGTTCGTTGGCGCGCGGATCCTCGCGCAGCGCGCGATCGACGCCTTTCAAGTTCTGCGAGACCAGTCGCAAGGTGCGGGGGTGGATCTCGATATTGTGCTTATGGGCCACCCAGAACAGGCGCATCAGCAGGATCGGATTCTCCGCGATCTTGTCGGGCGAGCGGATGGTCAGGCGGTCGGCCTCGATCCGGAAACCGGCGAAATCGCGCTTCCAGCCGGTCAGCAGGCGGGTCAGGGAGATGCGCGGCGCTTTGCGCTGCTCCGACTCCAGGGCGGCGCAGAGGATCCGGCTGAGGTCGCCGATGTCCTTCGCCACCAGGAAGTAATGCTTCATGAAGCGCTCGACCCCGCGCGCGCCGGCGTGGTCGGTGTAGCCCATCCGGTCGGCGAGCTGGCTCTGAAGGTCGAAGATCAGGCGTTCCTCCGCCCGGCCGGCGGCCAGATGCAGATGCCAGCGCAGGTCCCACAGGAAGCCTTCCGCCTTGGTGAAGCGCGCCGCCTCCGGGCCGGTCAGCACGCCGCGCAGGGTCAAGCCCGCGCTGTCGGTCACGCCATAGGCGTAGCGCGCGATCCACATCAGCGTGTGCAGGTCGCGCAGCCCGCCCTTGCCCTCCTTGATGTTGGGCTCCAGCACAT